>DATBBR010000030.1 GCA_036270875.1 Acidimicrobiales bacterium | reverse complement strand
CGCCCGCGAACGCCAAGGACGTGCCGGCGTACGTCACGACGCCAGGCTCGGTCAACAGCAACCTCGTCAACCCGTCGACGATCATCCTGGCGCTGGCGACCGTCGGCATGCTCTTGATCGCCCTGGTGTCGATCGGCGGCTTCACCGTGCTGGCCCAGCGACGTATGCGCTCGCTCGGGATGCTCGAGTCCATGGGTGCGACCGACCGCAACGTGCGGCTCGTCCTCGAGTCGAACGGGTTCATCGTCGGGCTGGTGGGGGTCGTCGTGGGGTTCGCGGTGGGGTTGGTGGTCTGGTTGCTCTACCGCCCGACCAACGAGCAAGACGCCCACCACGTGATCGGGACGCTCGCCCTGCCGTGGAACGTCATCGTGCCGGCGATGGTCCTCGGCGTGCTGGCGACCTTCTTCGCCGCCAGCTACCCCGCCCGCGCCATCACCCGCCTGCCGGTCGTCGGCGCGTTGGCCGGGCGCCCGGCGCCCCCGCGCCAGGTCCACCGCTCACTGGTGCCCGGGGTCGTGGCCCTCGGGATCGGGTTCCTCTTCTTCTCCCTCTCGGGAGCCGAAGGTCACCACGGCAGCGGGGTGATCTGGCTCGTCCCCGGGCTGATCGCGCTGGTGGTCGGGATCATCCTCGTCTCCCCCTTCTTCCTGGTCCTTCTGGCCAAGCTGGGCGGGAGGTCGCCCGTCGCCGTGCGGCTCCCGCTGCGCGACATGGCCCGCTACCGCGCCCGTTCCGGTTCGGCGCTCTCTGCGATCAGCCTCGGCATCATGATCGCGGTCATCGTCTGCGCCGTCGCGACGGCCCGCTACTCCAACGTCTTCGACTTCGTCGGGCCGAACATGGCGTCCAACGCGATCAACGTGTACAACCCGCCGACCGGCAACACGTGCTTCTCGAACGGTGGTCCTCCCGTGTGCCAGCCGGCGCCGCCGGCGCCGAGCCTCACGGCACAGGAGGCATCGGTGCACGCGATCGCCTCCGCCGTCGGCGCGAAGAACGTCGTCGCGCTCGAGCAACCGGCCGCCAACCTGCAGAACCCGAGCGGCCACGGCCGGCAGTGGAACGGGCCGATCTATGTGGCCACCCCGGCCCTGCTGCGGGCGTACGGGATCAACCCGTCCTCCATCCCGTCCGACGTCGACATCCTGAGCTCGCGGTCCGGGCTGGCCGGTTCGGGCGTGCAGCTGACCTACGGGGGCGACTTCGGCAAAGGCGGCGGCCAGCCCGAGCCCGTGAACCTCGGTGGGGGCCCGGGCCCGAGCAGCAGCGCCAACTCCTGCCCGCCCGGCTCGTGCCTGGCCCACCCGGTGGTACAGGAGGAGAGCCAACTGCCGGCGGGCACCTCGGCGCCGAACACGGTGATCACCGAAAGCGCGCTGCACCGGCTCGGTCTCACGAGCCAGAACAGCCTGGGCGGTTGGACGCTCCAGTCCGACACCGCGATCACCCAGTCGCAGCTGACGAGCGCCAACTCGCTGGCGGCGTCGGGCGACCTGACGATCGAGTCGAAGAACGACGCGCCGACGTCGTCAGAGATCGTGAACTGGGCGACCGTCTTCGGCATCGCCCTCGCCCTCGGCGTCCTCGCCATGAGCGTGGGCCTCATCCGCAGCGAGACAGCGAGCGACCTGCGCACGCTCACCGCCACCGGCGCCAGCTCGCGCACGCGGCGCGCCCTGACGGCTGTCACCGCCGGCGGCCTCGCCTTCCTGGGCGCGCTGCTCGGGACCGTGGCCGCCTACATCGGCTTGTTCGGCTTCTTCCGCTCCAACGGACTCGAGGGAGGGGTCTCGGACCTCATCAACCACGTCCCCTGGGACAACCTCTTCTTCATCCTGGTCGCCATGCCGCTCGCCGCCATCGCCATCGGCTGGGTGCTGGCGGGACGCGAACCGCGGGGCATCGCGACCCGGCCGATGGAGTAATGACCACCCCGGGCGAGGCCCGGTCCGTGACGGTCGACACCCCCCAGCCGTCACGGCCCGGGCCCGGTCGAGCCCTCTCCGGCCACCGAGGCCACCAGATGGGTGCCCGCTTCCTGGTCCACCTGGTCCTGCTCGCGACCTTGGCTGCTTCGCTGGCCACGGTGACGGCGATGACGGAGGGGTGGCCGCACCTGGTCATCGGGTCCGCCTTCGTCGCCCTGGTGGTCATCCACGTGGCGCAGCGCCGTCACACGGCGATGCGACTGCTCGGGAACCTCGCCCGACCGGTGACGTGGCTGACCCGCCGTGGCCGGCTGGCGTGGTCCGACCTGATCCTGGGGCTCTTGACCCTCAACGTGCTGATGTCGGGATCTTGGGACCTGGCCACCGGGAACCAGGTGATCCTGCACCCCCGCTCGGTCGGGATCCCGTTCCGCGACATCGGGTGGCACGTCTCGGCGGCTCTCCTGCTGCTGGCGTACCTGTGCGTGCACGTCGCGCGGCGCTGGGGCCGCATCCGGCACTCCGTGATCCGCTGAGCCGCGGACGGAGGGTCAGGACTCGGGAGTCACGCCGAAGCGCTCGGTGTAGAAGTTCATCTGCCGGCGCAGGGCGGCGCGCTCGAGCCCGAGCCCGGCCAGGTCGTACTCGACGGCGCCGAACTTGCCGCGCGGGTGCTCCGCCATGAACCGCGTCATCGCGGTGCGGGCGGTGTCGTCGAAGGGCTGGCCGGCGAGGTCGTAGACCCGGGCCACCATGGCCAGGTCGTCGGCCATGAACTCGTCGAAGTGGACGTCGATGGTCTGCCCGGCCGGCAGGGCGTCGCGGTCCTCCGCGCAGCGGCGCAGCATCCGCTCGAGGCGGTCGGCCCAGTAGCGACCGATCCCCTCGACGTCGACGCGGTCGTGGGACATGCGGGCCGTGTAGGCGAGCATCGTGACCATCGACGTCGTCACCGAGACCGGGTCGCGGTGGGTG
>DATBBR010000029.1 GCA_036270875.1 Acidimicrobiales bacterium | reverse complement strand
ACGTTGAGAACGGTGGGATGGCTACCGGAGTTGGCGGCGACCAGCTTGGGCGCCCAGGGGTCGTAGCCGATGCCGTTGTACATGACCATCTGCGCCGCGGCGATGGCTCGCCCGTCGCTGGCGGTCGGCTGGTACGTGTGTGGGTCGGTGTCGGGATTGGTGATGATGCTCGTCACCGCCACCTTGTTGCCCCCCAGCTGGGAGGCGATCGATCCCCAGAAGTTCTCGGCCGCGGCCACCTGGATCTTGCCGCTACTGGAGCCGGTGCTGGCCGACGATCCCGAGCCGCACCCTGCGGCCGCCGCGGCCACCACCAACAACGCCGCGCCCGCTCCCATCAGTGAGCGGGCGCCCCAGCGCCGACGCTTGTCCTCCTTGACCTTGGCCATTCTTGGTCTCACCATCTCCTTCGGTGGCGTTACTGGACATCGTTGCAGATAGCGAGGCTAATGCGGAAGTGTTCCGGTTGCAAGTAGAGTTCCTCATGTGGGTTGCCGCTCCAACCAAGGCCCGCAACGGCGTCCGGTACCGTTGGGCGCCATGGGCACCCGCGTGGCGATGGTCGTGAGCCCGTGAGCTCGGCAACGGCAAGTCCGACCGAGCCCAGCAGGTCCCGCTCTACGCGACAGAAGCGCGCACTCTCAGCCGTTCTCGAGGACGCTGACGGGTTCCTGAGCGCTCAGGACCTTCATGCCCAGCTTCGAGCACGTGGCCAGCGAGTCGGCCTGACCACGGTGTACAACCAGCTTCGCACCCTGGCCGACTCGGGCCAGGTTGACAGCCGTCGATCCGAGGACGGCGAGACGCTCTATCGCCGTTGCCACACCGATGACCACCATCATCATCTCGTGTGTCGAGGATGCGGGCGCACGGTTGAGGTCGCCGGGCAGCCGGTTGAGCGTTGGGCGGCGCGAGTCGCTGCCGGCCAAGGCTTCGTGGACGTCGACCACACGGTCGAGGTGGTCGGTACTTGCCCCGACTGCGTAGGACGCTCCTCCGGTCCCTGAGGATCTGTCGCTGAGCTGGTGGACAGCGCACGCGGTCTCGCAGCCCGGGACGAAGATCGCTGGGTGACGGCCGACAAGCGTGGTCGACCGTGCCAGCGACGCCAAGGCGACCGAAGAATCGACTCAGATCCGCAGCGGGCCCTGCCAGACGCCAGCGCTCTGCACCCCGATCACCTGGGCCGACTCGGTGTTGTCGACCACGAACACGTCGGTCTGGTTGGCTAGCCCGAACTGGCGGGAGGCCGCCAGGCCGGCGCCCGCTGGAGCGGTACCAGTCGGCGTGATGGCCAGCGGCCCCCTCCAGACGCTGGGCGTGCTCCGTGACCATCCCTGCCCCCCCGCCGACCACCGCCCGAGGCCGGCACCGAGACCGGAACCGATGCCAGTTGTCAGAGCAACGGCCCTGAAGGCCTCTGATGGCTCTCGGGCCCGTGGCATCAGTTTGTGCTCGCGGAGCACCGGGCGCAGCTCGGCGTCCACCTACCCGTTGGGGTAGGTGGCGGCGCCCAGATCCAGGCGACCGCCGCCCTCGGGGACCAGGTAATCGAATCTGCCACGTGGTGCTGTGCTTTGATTGCTCGACGGTGGGACGACAAAGGCGGAAGGCGCCGACCGGGAGGCGTATCGAGCTGCAAACGATCGCGTCTGCCACTGCGTCTCTGTTGCTGGCTGTGACCGGTGGACGCCTCCTGCAGAGAGGAAGGCGGCGGAGCCT
This sequence comes from Acidimicrobiales bacterium, assembly GCA_036270875.1. Lineage (NCBI taxonomy): Bacteria > Bacillati > Actinomycetota > Acidimicrobiia > Acidimicrobiales > Acidimicrobiales bacterium. The sequence goes on along the minus strand of DATBBR010000029.1, from coordinate 12,616 downwards.
AGCGGTGGTGGCGGCCGGCAGCCTGGGCGGACTGCTCGGGTCATGGCTGATCGATCGCAACGGTGGCGAAGACCGTCTCATCCCGGGCTGGTGCTATGGCCTAGGTAGGATCGCGCCGGCGATGCGTATGCCGTTGGCCGGCGTCGGGTTGGCCGCCCACGTAGCGTCGGAGCGACGCCGTGAGAAGCCACTGTCCCGGGCTGGCGCGTCCTGGGGAATGGCCACGACCGCTTCCTTCGCCGGGATCTGCCTGGTCGAGTGGATCGTGGCCCGCTGGCCGGCTACGGGATCGCCCCGTCGGGTGGCGCTGGTTGCAAACTCGCACTCCGGCTCCCAGCGCATGGCTCGTCGTGGGCTGCGAGCTCTGCGGAGAGAGCCGGTCGAGCTGGTGAGTGTGGAACGGGCGCCTCCGGGGGAGCTGTCCGAGGCGCTGAGAAGGGCAGCCAGGCGGCTGGGACCGGAGGGAGTGCTGGTCGCCGCAGGAGGCGACGGGACGGTCGGACTGGCTGCCGCCACTGTCGCCGGAGCGCGCCTTCACCTCGGGATCTTGCCGACTGGCACCGGAAACGACATCGCCAGGTCTCTGCGGGTCCCCTTGTGTCCCGAGGAGGCCGCGGGCACGGTCGCCAGGGGGTCCATTGTTGCCATGGACTTGGGAGCTACACCGGCGGGCAGCTTCGCCCACGCCGCCACGGTCGGCATGACGTCTGAGTTCGCCGACCTCGTACACGGGGTGCGCGGGTGGGTCCGGCCGTGGCGGTACCCGATCTGTGCCTACCGCGCCTGGCGCGGCCGGCATCCCCTCGAGATCGACATCCGGGTCGACGGCAAGCAGCTTCCCATCGACGACCCACCCTTTCAGGTAGCCATCGTCAACGCGCCACGCATCGGAGGCCGCATCGGAGTCGACTTACCCCGTGCCCGGTCGGACGACGGTTTGCTGCACCTCGTCTCCTTGAGCAGCGGAGCCCTTCGGGACATCCTGACCGAGATGGCCCATCTGGTCGGGGCCCGCGTCAGGCAAGTACCCCGCCGGGCCGTCGTCCAAGCGGGCCGCCGCATCGAGATATCGAGCCCGACCCCGGAGGTCATCTGCTTGGACGGCGAGCCGGCAACGACCACACCGCTCTCGGTCGGGGTATCCCCCGGCGCGTGCAGTGTGCTCGTACCCGCCTCGTCGGGGAGCTACCCGATGTCGGCTCGATGCCGCCCTTCTGCGGGCAGGTCTCAGTAGGACGAGCCCGCGCAGGAGCTTGAGCGGCTTATCGCAGGATTCCGTCTAAACCCCGGCAGATCTACATCAGCCCGGCCCCCCCTCACCGACAGCCAACAGCAGATTCTCCGTCTGATGGCCGAGGGCTTGTCTAGCAGTGAGATCGCCGCCAAAGTTCACCTCAGCGAGAACACCGTGAAGTCACACATCCAGGAGATCTTGCGGCGGCTCGAGGCGCGTAACCGGGCTCAAGCAGCGGCGCGAGCCGCAAGGGAGGGGTGGGCGTAACACCAGCTCGTCAAGCGGCCTTCCGTGACATGGAAGCGGGTCAGGCAGTCGCCCGGGCAGCCGTCAACACGTCGTCGCACACGGCGGGCATCCCGGCCTCGTCCGCCGCACGCTGGGTCAGGACGACGACTGTGAGATCTTGCGATGGAACGTTCGACCACGCCGTTCCGAGTCCGCCCTCCCACGTGTAACGCCATCGTCGAGTACGGAGAGTCCGTAGCCCCACTGGCCGTCTGTCTGGCCCTGCTGCACAGCGCGCTCGACGATCCCATCGATTCGGGCCAGCACGGTGTCCCCGAATTCATCGGCGCCCTTCATGGAGGCAGCCTATGACGCCAGCTGAACACCGTCACGTTACGGTGGAGGGGAGGGAGATGAGGCAGTCGATGGTGAAGACGGTGCAGGAGTCTTGCGCACGCCAGACGAGGCCGGCGTCGCATTGGAGGACCCGAGCACGACGGGCGTGGCCGAGGTGTGCCTCTGGCCACTTGCACGCAACCTCGACGAAGTGGACCGCATCGCTGGTGTGGCGCAAGGTCACTTGTAAGCGACGCCTCTGGATGGTCGGCAGTGATCCAGCGCTCCCGTGATCCGTTCGCTGCTCTCTCGAGTGAGTCCCGTGCGAAGCTGCGCCCGGCCGCTCCCCCGACCGCGGTGGCCCCGATGCTGGCAACCCTCACTGATCAGCGGGAGTTTGGCGACGACTGGTTGCTCGAGCACAAGTTCGACGGGGAACGGTGCTTTGCATTCGTCCGCGGCCGTGATGTGGCGCTTCGGTCTCGATCCAACCGGGACGTGACCTCGACCTACCCTGAGCTGACGTCCGCCCTGGGACAGGAGGACAGCCTCGATGCCGTGATCGACGGCGAGGTGACGGCAGTACGTGGAGACGAGGTGCTTGGATTTCAGCACCTTCAGCAGCGGCTGGGTCAAGCTTCTCCCTCTAGGCAGCTCGTGGCCGCTGTACCCGTGGGCTTCTGCGCCTTCGACCTCATCTACCTCGAGGGCCACGATCTCACCGGCATTCCCCTGACAGAGCGCAAGGCGCTGTTGCGAGGGGCCACCAGATTCGACGACGTCGTTCGGTATACCGACCATGTCCGGGGCGACAGCCTCGCTCATTTCCAACGGGCGTGTGCCGCTGGTTGGGAGGGGCTGATCGCCAAGAAGGCGGACTCGACATATTCACCGGGACGCTCCCGCCTGTGGCTCAAGCTCAAGTGTGTCGCGGAGCAAGAGTTCGTCGTCGGCGGCTTCACCGAGCCCCGAGGCACCCGCGTCGGCCTCGGAGCTCTACTTCTTGGCTACTACGAGGGCAACAAGCTGCGATACGCGGGCAAGGTAGGCACAGGGTTCGATCGGTCGACCCTGACGCAGCTGCGGACTCGGCTTGAACGACTGGAGCAACCAGCCAGTCCCTTCGCGGAGCCGGTGCGGCCGGTACCCTCGGGCACCCGATGGGTACGTCCGGAGCTGGTGGCTCAGATCGGCTTCGGGGAATGGACCAAGGCCGGCCGCCTGCGTCATCCCAGGTTTCTTGGTCTCCGTGACGACAAGCCGGCGCGTTCCGTCGTTCGTGAGAGAGCTCGATGAGTAGATCCTCATGGAGGGGCGCGCCATCCCCCAGCGCCCGGGTGTCTCCTCACGATGGGTGAACGTCGATCGGGGGATGCAGCTCACTACTGGAGGTGAAAGAACTCCTCTAGCCGTGAGGCAGGACCATCAGTAGCGTCGTCACACGGCTCGATGCGAGCTCGCCTATGACTGACAACAACTCCAACGCGGCAGCGGAGAAGGCTGTCCGGGTGGTCCTGGTCGACGACGACGAGATCATCATCGTAGGACTCCAGGCCATGCTCGCTCGGCACAGCGACAAGGTGAACGTCGTCGGCGTGGCGTTCGTCACCGAAGACGTGCTCTCCAAAGCGTTGAACCTGAGGGCGGACGTGGTGCTGCTCGACACGACGCTCCATCAGACCAGCGGTCTCGACCTGGTCGAGGAGCTCGTGGCCGAGAAGCCGCCCTTCCGCGTCGTCATCTTCACCGATGACGGCGACGAGCGGCGGCTGTTCGAGGCCCTGCGGCTCGGAGTCTCGGGGTACCTCCTCAAGTCGCTGACCGCTGCGCAGCTCGCCGACCACCTCGTGCTCGTCGCCAACGGGCAGGTGATCGTCGACCCCACTATGGCGACGCGCATCGCCAAGCGCGCCGCGCACGTCGGCGACAACCACGGGTGGCCAGGCAGCCAGCTCGGCCTGAGCCAACGAGAGAGCCAGGTGCTCGGGCTGCTCGTCGAAGGCATGAGCAACCGGCTCATCGCCGCGCAACTCGTCGTGGGGGAGGAAACCGTGAAGACCCATCTGCGCTCCATCTATCGCAAGCTCGGTGTCAACGACCGCGCTCATGCCATCGCCACGGTCCTCCGGCAGGGCATCTTTGCCTGAGCGACGGTGAGAATAGGGGCAGACCATGGACATCGATGAGGAAACCGCACAGCGCATCCGGGGGTTTGCGGCCGAGTCCCACCTGCTGGAAGCGAGCGTCAGGCGAGCCATCCTCGAGCAGCTCCAGACCCAGGGGTCACAGGTGGTCGGCGCCCGGGAGATCCTGGATCTGGCCGAGGCGTTCGCCTGGGTGACCAACCCTGGCCAGGCTCACGGCGGCCGGGCCTAGGCCCGACCCGTTCTCGGGCCTCGCCTGCCGCTGTACTCGGGCGCCCTCGGCTCGATTCATCGACAAGCGCCGGTAATGGCTATGCTCCCCGAAGCCAATAGCTGGGAGAAGACCGTCCGGAGCCCTGTCCGGCCGACCGCGGCGTCCACGCATGGCCTTTGGTGGCGTGGGCCACGGTCGTCGCAGGACGGCTCGATCGACCGCTCCGGGACCCGCCGAGGAGGCTGGGAGGAAGGAGGCGCCGGTGCCTAGAAGACTGAGGGCGCCAATCGGGGGAATGCCGAGCGCCGATTGTGGGAATACGGATTGGGTCTCCGGTGAATCGCAGCACGGCCGGGCCACGGACCCGGCGAGCTCGGCCTCACCCCTCCGGCACGGATAGGACGACAGAGGGCCGATGACCGAGAATGCTGCCGAGCGACCCAGGTTCGCCGTCGTGGTGCGGGGCTACGACCGGACCCAGGTAGAGGCCTACCTCGCGGAGTACGAGCGCTGGGCGGGTGAGGCGAAGGCGCACATCGAGGCTTCCGACGCCAAGGCGGCCACGGCCGGCCGTCGGGTCCAGGGACTGGAGACCAAGGTGGCCGAGCTCGAGCAGCGGCTCGGTGATGCCCCGCCGCCGTCCGTCAGGTGGTTGGGGGATCGCGCCGACCAGATCATCAGGGAGGCGTGGGAGGCATCACAGGAGCTCCGGGGCAAGGTGACCGCCGAGGTGGAGGGCGCGCAACGGGACCGTGGCGAGGCCGGACGCATGCTCGAGGAGGCCCGCCAGCGCGCCGATCAAGTGCTCGAGGAGGCCCAATCCCATCGGGCCCAACGAGAGCGCGAGGCCGCCCAGCTGATCGGGGACGGTCAGGCCGAGGCTGGCAACATCGCCGAGCAGGCCCGGCTGCACGCCGAGGCGATGATCGAAGAGGCTCGCGATCGGGCGGGCGAGATCAGCGGGCAAGCGCGTCTCGACCGCGAGGGTGCCGCCCGCGAGCTGGAGGAGGCGCATCGTCGGTCCGAGCAGCTGCTTCAGGAGGCCCAGGCGGAGCGAGCCGAGGCGACGCGGGTCGCCAGCGAGAGCATCGAGACGGCCCAACGCGAAGCGATGGAGTTGGTGGAGGGTGCGCAGGCCACCGCTGAGGAGCTGTCCGAGCGAGCCAGGACACAGACGGCCCAGATGGCCGACGAGAGCCGGAACGATCGGGCGCATGCCGCCAAGCTGCTCGACGAGGCGAGGGCGGAGCGGGTCGAGGCCGAGGATGCCGCCGCAGCCCTCCTCGAGGATGCCCGACGGCGCGCCGCTGAGGTGACCGATGCGGCCGAAGCCGAGCGATCGGAGGCGGAGCGGGCGGCGGCGGCGATGATGGAGCAGGCCCAGGTCGACCGGGAAGAGGCAGCTCGAGACCTGCGTGACACCCGCCAGCACGTCAGCCAGCTGCTCGACGAGGCCGAGGCCGAGCGGGCAGAGACGGAGCGGGCCGCGTCAGTGGCCGCCCGCCAGGCCGAGCTCGACCGGGAAGAGGTCGCTCGGGACCTCCGGGACACCCGCCAGCACGCCAGTCAGCTGCTCGATGAGGCTGAGGCGGAGCGGGCCAAGGCGGAGCAGTTCGCGGCCGAGATCGTGGAAGAGGCCCAGGGAAGAGCCGAGGACCTGGCCCACCAGGCTCGGCTCGATCGCGACGACGCCGACCGCGCAATAGACCAGGCGCGCCAAGAGCTCGACCACTTCACCGAGACCGCCGATGCGGCGGCCGAAGCGCGGATACTCGCCGTGATGGAAGGCTCAATGGTCCACCTCGACGAGCTTCGTCGGGAGCTCGAGCAGCTCGAGGAGCTCCGCGAGGACACCTTGGGCGAGCTGTCACGCCTGCGCAGCTCGATCCAGAACCTGCGCGTGTGACCTCCAGGCCGGCCCACGCCGTGGGCAGGTCTGGTCCACAGGTACTGGGAACCTGACGCCCAGCGACACCGGGGGCCGGGCGGGCGACGCCCGAGAGGCGGCGGCATGTGTCTGTCCGTAGCGAGAACGCGGTTTTGCCGGGGCCGGGCCCAACAGGTGTGACGAGCGCCACTAATGGACATGTACTGGGTAGTACGATCTAGTCACGGCAGCACCACGAAAGGAACCGCAGGAGGGGACATGTCGGTACGAACAGATCGCCGCAACCACACCGAGTTGTCCGACCAGGATCTCGTGGCCAGGTTCCACGCGGGCGACGGAGAGGCCATCGAGACCCTCCTTCGTCGGTACCGCCCCTTCGCCCGCCGCAAGGCGCGGAGCTACTTTCTCGTCGGCTCGGACGCCGACGACGTCGAGCAGGAAGCGCTGATCGGGCTGTACAAGGCGGCGCGGGACTTCCGTGCCGACCGCCAGGCCTCCTTCCGGGCCTTCGCGGAGCTGTGCATCACCCGACAGATCGTGACGGCGATCAAGACCGCCACGAGGCACAAGCAGCAGCCCCTCAACCAGTACGTCTCCATCTCGACGCCTCGGCCCGACGAGGACGGCGAGCGCTCCGTGGACAAGCTGCTCGGCCCTGACCCCGCCAGCGACCCTGCCGACCAGATCGTCAGCAAGGAGGGCATGGACGAGGCCCGCCGGTCCATGGCGGACCTGCTGACCAACCTCGAGGTGGACGTCCTCCATCTGTACGTGGAGGGCAACTCGTACCAGGACATCAGCGAGCGGCTGGGCCGCCACGTCAAGTCGATCGACAATTCCCTCCAGCGGATCAAGCGCAAGGTCAACCAGCGTCTCCAGGAGCAGATGGGCCAAGGCGCCCTCGTCAGCAGCTGATCCACAGCGACTGACCAGCAGCTGACCCCAGCGGGCGCAGCCCGCGTCGCCCCCCCTGGCCCACACCCGGCATCGGCGGGCGGCGCACCCGGCTTCGGATGACGCGTTGCCGTGACGCCGGCGCTGCGTCACCATGGCCGAAGGGAGGTGGGGAGATGATCTTCCACCAGTACTTCCTCGGCTGCCTGTCGCACGTCTCGTACCTGGTTGCCGACGAGTCGACCGGGCGGGCGATCGTGGTCGACCCGCAGCGGGACGTATCCGGCTACCTGGCCGACGCGGCCGGGGCCGGGCTCGAGATCGAGCTTGTCATCGAGACGCATTTCCACGCCGACTTCCTGTCGGGGCACCTCGAGCTGGCCGAGGCCACGGGAGCTCGCATCTGCTTCGGAGAACAGGCAGAGGCGGACTTCCCGATCGAGCGGCTGGCGGACGGGCGGTGCATCAGCTTGGGCGAGGTGGTGGTGGAGGTCCGGGCCACGCCAGGCCACACCCCGGAGTCGATCAGCCTCGTGGTGTACGAGCACGGCGATGACGAGGTTCCCTACGGTGTCCTGACCGGCGACACCCTCTTCATCGGTGACGTCGGACGGCCCGACCTGCTGGCTGCCGAAGGCGCCAGCGCCGCGGACCTGGCCCGCCAGCTCTATCACTCGCTGCGAGAACAGATCCTCACCCTGCCCGACGAGACGCGAGTCTTTCCCGCCCACGGGGCCGGCTCTGCGTGCGGCAAGCACCTGTCCAGCGAGACGTCGTCGACCATCGGCAAGCAGATCCGCACCAACTACGCCTTGGCGCCCATGGACGAAGGCGACTTCGTCCGTATCGTGACCGAGGGACAACCGGTGACGCCGCGGTACTTCTCCTACAGCGCCCACCGCAACCGGGAGCGCCGACCGCTGCTCGACGAGCATCGGCAGCCGCCCACGGTCTCACCGGAGAAGGTCGTCGAGCGTCAAGGCGACGGTGCGGTGGTGCTCGACACGCGCGACCCGGTCGAGTTCGCTGCCGGCCATCTTGCGGGTTCGCTCAACGTCGGCCTGACTGGCCGGTTCGCCGAGTACGCGGGGGACGTCCTCCGTCCCGACGACCGGATCATTCTGGTGTCCGACGCGGGCCACGACCTCGAGGCGACCGTCCGCCTGGGCCGCATCGGGTTCGACAACGTGATCGCCGCACTGGCCGACCCGGTGGCGGCCTTCATGGAGCATCCCGAGCTGACCGAGCAAAGCTCCCGGCTGACCGCAATCGAGCTTGTCGAGCGACTCGGGGCATCCGCGGACCTGACGCTGCTCGATGTGCGCAACCCCGGTGAGATCGCCGATGGGGCCATCACCGCCTCGGTGAGCATTCCTCTCGCCGAGTTGCTGGCTCGGCTCGACGAGATCGACCAGGGTCGGCCCGTGGTGGCGTACTGCGCCAGCGGCTATCGCTCGTCGATCGCCGCCAGCGCCCTGTCACGGGCCCGCCATGGCGATGTCTCGGACCTGCTGGGAGGGTTCTCCGCGTGGCGGCTGCTGGTCGAGGCCTGACCAGGGCCCAGGCGCCGACGGCTCAGCCGCCGGCCCGGCCGCAGCGGTGGGGCCCGATACCGAGCGCCATCCCTCCGAAGACGGCCAGCAGCACGCCGGGTCCGAGGTAGTAGCCGACCTGGGTCGCGAGGCCCGCCAGCGACCGGGTGGGCAGCGTCCGCCCGTTGGCGCCGACGTGGCGGACGACGGTGTACGCGTCGGGTCCGATGACCAGCCAGGCGCCGGCGGCCGCCGCCAGCAGCCCGGCAACCAGCGCCACGCCACGCCAGAACGGCGCCCGGTCGCGACCGGGCACGAAGCCGAGGAAGACGAGCCCGGCGACGACACCCGCCGCGCCCGGAGCGAGCTGCAGATAGGCGTGATCGGACGTCATCTTCCACGCCGCCGAGGACCCCAGGGTGTAGCCGAACGTGGGCCCGATGAAGGAGACGATGCCGGCCCAGGCACCCACCAGGATCGCTCCGATCCCGGCGAGCAGCATCGCCAGGGACCACCGCGGGCGAACGGTTACGGGCGCCAGGCCCCGCGTCGCCTCGCCCGGGTAGTACTCGTAGCGCGGGTTCAGCTGGGTGGCCATGGGATAGGCCTCCGAGGGATCCCGCCGGTACGCGTCCTGGGGGTACCCCTCCTTGGGATACGGCTCCCGGGGATCCACCGTCAGCGCTCCGATCCTGGGCCCAAGGCGCCGATGAGGGCGTTGAACGGCCCGGCGTCCTCGAGCAGCTTGCGCGCCTGCTCGACGCCGGTGACTGGCAGCCCGGCTTGGTCCAGCACGCCGATCTGAACGAGCACCGAGGCCTGGTCCCAGTAGATGTGCTCGTAACGCACCTCGTCGCCTCGGAAGGCGCCTATGGCGACGATCGGCACCTCGACGTGTCTCCGGGTCGGCGGCAAGCCGGGTAGGAGAAAGTCGACCTCGACGTCATGGGTGAAGGTGGCGACCATCTCGTCGACGACCTGGTCGGCGCCGACCGTGCGCGAGATCTCGATGATCTCCCAGTCGGCCGGGATCTTGGGGATGAAGTGGTCGCCGTAGAACCGCCGGACCTGCGCCCGGCCGCTGTCGCCGGTCAGGACGGGGACGTGCAGCAGGTAGGGATCGTCGACCATCGTGTCCATGGTGGCGTCCACGTCGTGGGCGCCGAACTCGCTGGCCAGGTGGCGGTCCCACACCTCGACCATCGACGACCCCTCCTGATAACGAGCCGCGGCTCCGGCAACCTGCTCGGCGCGGGCCAGGACCTCCTTCTCGCCCAGATGCCCCGCCTCTATACCGCACTGCTCCAACAGTGTGCGCGCTCGCCCGATGCGAACCTCGCCGTCACTCGTGGTTGCCATCTCGTCCCCCTAATCGTCCTCCCGTTGCGATGTTGGCGGTTGGCGACCGTCCGGGCAAGCACAGCGAGGCGCGGGCCCGGCGCCCTGCCCTGCTTGACAACTCTCCTCACAGGCCGGGCATCATGACGCAACCCAAACGACCCGATGGCACGACTCACCCCACCGATATCATCCCCGGCCGCCCCGCTCCGGGCCGCAGATCTGGAGACGACTGTGATCCAGGCCCCTGAGCTGACGCCGGCCGAGCTGCTGCGCCGGTACTGGTGGGTCTCGTTCGTCGGCGGGCTCGTCGGCACCGTGGCGGGGATCTTCGTGCTCGCCAACCTGGACCGCACCATTGCTCTCGTCAGCCTCGCCCTCGGCGCCTATCTCGTGTTCTGGGGTGCGATGCAGCTGATCGGTGGGTTGGAATCGCTTCACGAGGATGGCGCGCCGTTGCGCTTGGTACTCGGGGTGCTGGGCATCGTCGCCGGGGTGCTCGTCGTGACCCGGCCGCTCCGGGGCGTCACTGTCATCGGGCTGGTGTTCGGCGTCTACCTGCTGCTCTCGGCGGCTGCCGCCTTCCTGACCGCGGTGACGGCCAGCGCCAACAGGTCGCTCGACGTGCTCCGAGGAACCGCAGACCTGGTGGCAGGCATCATCGTCGTGAGCTGGCCCGGCATCGGACTGCTGACGTTGGCTGCCATCCTCGGGATCTACCTCGTGGCCCGCGGCGTGCTCGACGTGGCGGGGTCACTGGCCGCGAGACGCGCCGCTGCCCGCGCCGCTCACCCGACCTGACGCCGTCAGCGAGCGCCTGGGCCCGACTGGGTCGGGCCCGCGGCCTTGAGCACCAGGCCCGGCGGGGGCACGACCGTCGGGGAGGGATTGGCGAGCTCCTCCAGGGCCGGGTTCACGAAGGCGGCCAGCCGGTTCGACCCCGACGGCGTGAAGTGCACACCGTCGTCCCCGAAGTCGCTCGGCACCACCTGGCTGGCCAGATCGAAGAGGTCCACCGATGAGTGCTGCGCGGCGAAGGTCCCGTACATGCCGTTGAGCGTGGCCAGCCGCTGGGGGTCGTTGAAGGTCGGATGAGGGCTGGTGACCGTCGGCCGATTGTGGAACTGCGGGGCGGTGGCGATGAGCACCTGCGCCCCCCGCGAGCTGAGCATGCTCACCATCTGGGTCAGCTGGTCGTTGTAGTAGGACTGCCACTCGGGGGTCCCGACCCGGAGCCAACGCCCGTTCACGACGTGGTCCGCGGTGTCCAGCGGGCCCCAGAGCATCATGACGACCTTGGGGCGCCACCGATCGAGCTCCGGCGGCCACATCGTGCGCCAGTCGCAGCGCGGCTGGGGCGTGGCGGGCTCATCCAGACCCGTGGAATCGCCCTCGGTGTAGCCGAGGACGATCGAGCATCCCAGCTCACCCCCGTCGTGGATCGTCAGGCCAGCGGCGACGCCCGGCCCCTTCAGCCCCTCGGCCAAGGTGATCGCCGTGCTGTCGCCGACCACCATGACGCTGGACAGCTCCGGCGCCGTCGAGGCAGTGGGCGCCGATGCCGTGTCCGGTGAGGCCCGGATGGCGCCGGCCCCCGCGGGAAGGCCGTTCGGAGCGGTGCCCGCAGCCCCAGCCGCGGGTGTGATCGAGGTGGTGGCGGCGGGGACGGTGGCGAACACCAGGGCCGCGGCCGTGGCCGCCACCCCGATGGGGACGACGCTGCGGCGGCGCCAGCCCGAGAACCGGGCCCGGCGGATCGGGCGTTCGACCACGTAGTAGCTGGCGGTGGCCAACGCCACGGTGAGGCCCACCTGCAGGGCCTTGAGGGGGTAGCCCGACACCCCGGTGGTCGACTCGGTGGCCAGCACGAGCACGGGCCAGTGCCACAGGTACAGGCCGTAGGAGATGACGCCGAGCCAGACCAGCGGGGGCAGCGACAACACGGCGCCGAGGAGCCCCGGCCGGGGCTGGATGACGCTGGCGATGACCACCGCCACCAGCACCGTGGCCCCGAACAGGCCGCCCCGGTACAGCCACCCCGGGGGGCCGGCGACGGCCACCAGGCCGTAGACCAGCGCCCCCATGGAGACCAGGCCGGCGACCTGCAGCGCGCCCCGGCCGGCCCGGCGGTGGACCGGCGGGCGCCGGGCCAGGACGATGGCCAGGCCGGCGCCCACCAGCAGCTCGAAGGCCCGGGTGTCGGTGCCGTAGTAGACCCGGCTGGGGTCGACGCCGGGGTGGTACAGCACCGCCATGAGGGCGGCCGAGCCCGCCGCCAGCAGGCCCGTGGCCACCAGGGCCACGCGTCGCGAGCCTCGGGCCGCCACGAGCACGGCCAGCAGGGCCAGCGGCCACACCAGGTAGAACTGCTCCTCGATGGCGAGGGACCAGGTGTGGCGCAGCGGCGAGGCCGAGGCGAACTGGGTGAAGTAGGACTGGTGGGTGAAGACCTGGTGCCAGTTGGCCGAATAGAACAGCGTGGTCAGGGCGTCGGGGCGCAGGGTGGAGCGGTCGAGGCCGGGCCCGCCGAGGCCGGCGTAGAGGGCCAGGACCAGCAGGACCAGGACCACGGCGGGCAGCAGGCGGCGCGCCCGGCGGGCCCAGAAGGACCCCAACCTGATGCGGCCCGACCTCCCCCACTCGCCCGCCAGCAGGCTGGTGATGAGGTAGCCGCTGAGCACGAAGAACAGGTCGACGCCGAGGTAGCCGCCCTGGGCCCACCCGAAGTTGAGGTGGTAGGCGATGACGGCGAGCACGGCCACCGCCCTGAGGCCGTCCAGGGCGGGCACGTACGCCAGTGCTCCCGAC
>DATBBR010000028.1 GCA_036270875.1 Acidimicrobiales bacterium | reverse complement strand
CGCCAACTCCGGCAGCCATCCCACCGTTCTCAACGTCGGCCAGATGGTCGGCATCCCCGACGGCGGCAACCCGCATCGTTGGTACTCACCCGACAACGTGCAGAGCGTGATCTCCACGATTACCGGGGACTACAAGCAGGTCGACCCGAAGGACGCCGCCTACTTCGACTCCCAGAACCAGGCTTTTGAGACCACCGGCCTCGGCCAGTACAACCAACTCATCAGCCAGATCAAGTCGCGCTACTCGGGCGTGCCGGTCGGGGCATCCGAGAGCATCTTTGTGCCGATGGCCCAGGCTCTCGGCCTCAACCTCCTCACGCCCGACTCCTTCCTCACCGCCATCAGCGAGGGCACCGAGCCGACCGCCCAGGACAAGGCGACGATCGATTCCCAGATCAAGAACCACCAGATCAAGGTCTATGTCTACAACTCCCAGAACTCGACGCCCGACGTGCAGGCCCAGGTCAAGGAGGCCAAGGCCGCAGGCATCCCGGTGACCACCATCACCGAGACCTTGGATCCGGCCAGCTCGACCTTCCAGGCCTGGCAGGTGCGTCAGCTGCAGGGCATCGCCAACGCCCTGGGCAAGGCCACGGGTCAGTGAGCGTGACCGTCCGCGCACGGCTCGGCCCCGGCAGTCAGCCGGACGGCGCGGCCACCGGCTCTTCTCACACCGAGCAGCCCGATACCGTCGTCAGCTTCGATCGAGCGGCGGTGCGGCTCGGTGGCCGTCTCCTGTGGAGCGACGTGACCCTCGCGGTGCACAGAGGAGAGTTCGTCGCCGTCCTCGGTCCGAACGGCGTGGGCAAGTCCACCCTGGTCAAGACGGCGCTCGGGCTCCTTCCACTGTCGGCCGGTAGCGCCACCGTGCTTAGCCGTCCTCCCGGTCGGGCGGGCGAGCGCATCGGCTACCTGCCCCAGCGTCGCAGCTTCGATGCCAGTCTTCGTGTCCGGGGCGCGGACATCGTCCGCCTGGGCCTCGATGGGGACAGGTGGGGGGTGTCGGTGCCGCCGTTCGGGGCAGCGTCCCGGCGGGCGGGCAGGGCCCGCGTGGACGAGGTCATCGAGCTCGTCGGAGCCGACGGCTACGCCGATCGTCCGATCGGACAGGTCTCCGGTGGCGAGCAGCAACGGCTCCTGATCGCCCAGGCCTTGGTACGCCGACCCCAGCTGCTCATCCTCGACGAGCCGCTCGACAGCTTGGACCTGCCCAACCAGGCTGCCGTCGCTGCGCTCGTGCAACACATCTGCGCCGACCAGGGCGTCACCGTGCTGCTCGTGGCCCACGACGTCAACCCCGTCCTGGGCTATCTCGACGGGGTCGTCTACCTGGGCGAAGGCGGCGCCGTCAGCGGCACGGCCCAAGAGGTCATCACGAGCGAGACCCTAAGCCGCCTGTACCGGGCGCCCATCGAGGTCCTGCAGGCCTCCGACGGCCGGCTCGTCGTGGTCGGACAACCCGAGGCACCCGCGCATCACTCCGACCGCCACACCGGCCAACCACGGTGGTGAGCGCTCTGGCGGCGACCACCACCGGGTGGTCATGGAACCCGGCCAGCGACGTCAGCCAGCTCTTCACGTATCCGTTCATGGTCAACGCCCTCCTGGCCGGCACGATCGTGGCCGTCACCGCTGCGGTGGTGGGGTGGTTCATGGTCCTTCGCCGCCAGACCTTCGCCGGGCACACCTTGGCGGTCATCGCCTTTCCCGGCGCCGCTGGCGCCACGCTTATCGGCGTGGCAGCGAGCCTCGGGTACTTCGCCTTCGCCGTGGGCGGTGCGCTCATCGTCGCCGCCGTGCCGGGGTCGGGCACCTCCCGGCGTGGCTTCACCGAGGAGTCAGCGGTGATCGGCACCTTGCAGGCGTTCGCCCTGGCGGCAGGGTTCTTGTTCGTCGCCCTCTACAAGGGCTTCCTCAACGGCGTGAACGCCCTGCTGTTCGGGACGTTCCTCGGTATCACGACCGCCCAAGTGTGGACACTGTTCGTCGTCGGCATCGCGGCACTCGCCGTTCTGGGCCTCATCGGTCGCCCGCTGCTGTTCGCGACGGTCGATCCGGACGTCGCCGCCGCTCGGGGCGTGAGGGTGCGGCTCCTCAGCGTCGTGTTCCTCGTCGTGCTCGGGGTGGCCGTGGCCGAGGCCAGTCAGATCACCGGTTCACTGCTCGTGTTCGCCCTGCTGGTGATGCCTGCCGCCACGGCCCAGCGGTTCACCGTCCGGCCGGTCCTCGGCCTGGCGCTCTCGGTGCTCATTGCGCTGATCGTCACGTGGCTGGGCCTGGTCGTGTCCTATTACTCGCCCTACCCGATGGGCTTCTACCTCACCAGCTTCGCTTTCGGGCTGTATCTGGTGTCGTTCGTCGTCCGGTACGTGCTCGACCGGAGGCGTCGTCTACCGCCGGTCACTTTGAGCGCGCGCATTGCAACCTGATGTTCTTCCTAGCGACCGCGGCAGGGAACGGACTGACAACCTTCTTCGGGCATTCGTTCATTCGCTATGGCCTCCTGGCCGGCACCTTCATCGCTCTTGCCTGCGGATTGGTGGGGTATTTCCTCGTGCTGCGGGCTCAGGTGTTCACCTCAGATGCCCTGGGCCATGTGGCCTACACCGGTGCGCTGGCGGCACTTGCTTTCGGACTCGACCCCGGAGTCGGCCTGTTCGCGGCGACGGTGCTGGTGGCTCTGGGCCTTGCCGCACTCGGGTCCCGCTCACGACCCGACGACGTGGTGATCGGGAGCGTCTTCGCGTGGATCCTCGGGCTGGGAGTGTTCTTTCTCACTATCTACACCACGAGCCGGAGCACCGGCAACGGCAGCGCCAGCGTCAACTATCTGTTCGGCTCGATCTTCGGGTTGTCTGCCACCCAAAGCGTGTTGGCGGCGATCGTATGTGGCGTCGTCAGTCTCGCCGTCGTGCTGATTGCCCGGCCGCTCCTATTCGCCAGTGTGGACGAGGCCGTGGCTGCCGCTCGAGGTGTCCCGGTCCGGATACTCGGGATCGCGTTCCTCGTCCTCGTTGGTGTCACCGCCGCCCAGGCCGCGCCGGCCGTGGGTGCGCTTCTCCTGCTCGGACTCATGGCTGCGCCCGGCGGCGCGGCCCAGCGACTGACGACCCGTCCGTTCGTGGGCCTCGCCATCTCTGGAGCGATCGCCGTCGCCTCGATGTGGATCGGGGTGGTGCTGAGCTATCTCGTCCCGAGCATGCCGCCGAGCTTCGCCGTCCTGGCCGTCGCCACCTGTAGCTATGTTGCAGCGGCGCTCGTTGCTCGGGCTCGCCGTGAGACGGTGCCAGCCGCACAGGACCAGCCGATCGGACGCGGGCTACGGAGGTGGGTGGGTGAGGCCTTGTCGTCGTCGTCGCCGACGATTCGATAGACCGGTAGGCGCCGTGGCGGGCAGACGCCCGCGGCCTCTCCGGCGGACAGATCACCTGGCTCGTCGAGGATCTGAGCTCCTGGCAGCCCACGACCTGCGATTATGAGTTGGTAGCGGCGTGCTTCCTGCACTCACCCATCGACTTTCCCCGCACCAGTGTCCTACAGCGCGCGGCCGCGGCAGTCGCTCCGGGGGGGTACCTGCTGATCGTCGGTCACGCCGAGGCGCCGCCTTGGGCCTGGGCACAGGGTCATGCCGATCACCATTTTCCCATCCCGACCGAAGAGCTCTCCACCTTGCAGTTGGACGACGCCAATTGGGAGACCGTCATCGGCGAAGTCGTGCCGAGGGAGGCGACCGGACCCGATGGGCAAGCCGCGACGCTGCACGACACCGTGGTCTTCGTCAGCCGGCATT
Organism: Acidimicrobiales bacterium; assembly: GCA_036270875.1. NCBI lineage: Bacteria > Bacillati > Actinomycetota > Acidimicrobiia > Acidimicrobiales > Acidimicrobiales bacterium. Next base: position 43,670 of record DATBBR010000028.1, on the reverse strand, counting down.
AGGGCTCGTCTCGAAACATGGTGACGAAATGGTGTGCTGCCATGCCAGCCGCCCAGCTCGAGGTGTGGGGGAGCAGAATCCGGGCTCGGGACTACCCGTCTCGCTCACGGTCGCGGCCTTGTTATCAGCCGGGGTGCAGGGCCCTGTCCCACCGATCTATCAGGTTGGTCGCTCCCCGCTGGGCTCGACGTCGCCCGGCGCGGTGGACAAGGGCGGCCCCTGCGCACCCCATGCCGCCTCCCACATCTGCAGCCGCCGCGCCTCCTGGGCGCTGGGCTTGCGATCTCGTCGGCGAGCGCGGCGTTCCTCCTGCCTCATCCACTGGTCGAGCATCACCAGGGCCGCCGCGAAGGTGATGATCATGCTCGCTCCCCAGAAGACGGCGCCACCCGTGTGCGTGTCGGACAGGGTGTGTTGGGGCGCGATGGGGCTCCCGAGGTTCATGATTGCCAGTCCGAGGAAGACCTCGAGGGGCATCCCCACGAACATGGCGATGATGCGGGTCGAGAAGGCGGGTCGGTTGGGCAGCTGGTCGACGGCCACCATCGGCCACCAGAAGACGCATCCCAACCCGAACATGACCACGTGGCTGAGGTTGTGGACGAGGGGGTGGCGCAGCGAGAACGGATAGAAGGAGGTCAGGAAGAAGCCGTACATCGACGCGTAGTACAGGGCCCCAGCCACCAGAGGGAGCGTCAGAATGCGAACCACCCGAAGGTGCAGCAGGTGCACGATGCGGCTCTGGAGCGGTCGCCGGGCCGCCTGTATCGCCAGCGTGATGGGCGCGCCAAAGGCCAGCAGCGGTGGGGCCACCATCATGAGGAGCAAGTGCTGGACGACATGGATCGTGAACACCGTGTCGTCATATGAGGCGACCCCCGAGACTACGGCGATGTCGAGCACGAGGACCCCGGCCAGGAAGGCCGTGGTCCGCCACGTCGACCAGGTCCGGCCGTGGCGGCGCAGCCGGCCGACTGCGGCCACGTACCACACCGCCCCGACGACCTGAACGATGAAGGCGACGAGGGCGAACCACTCACCGAACTGCCAGCCCGTGAGCAGCTCGTGAATCTGGACCGGCGGTGACGGGTCGAGGGCGGTGGCTAGCGGCATCATCAGTGTCCCCTGCTCGCGGAGTCAGCCTCCCACAACCGGCTGGTTCCACGCCCATCCGGGCCGCTCGCTATGGACCGGCAGGAGGAGTCGTCCCGACGGGCTGTCCGGCGTCTGCGACTGTCCAGTGGGTACGATCCGGTCGAGGGTTGCCCGCGCCCGTGCCGAACTTGTCCAGGCCCTCCGACCAGGGATGCCGACGCGCCGCGTCGACGAAGGAAGCGGTCCTGTTCGGTGAAGTCCGGCGTCGAGCATCGCCGCCGTCTCGAGGCCGGCATAGGCGAGGCCGAGACGCTCCTGGACGACCGCGGACCCGAAGGCCACACCGCCTTTGGCCTGCTCTTTTGTGGAGGCGATGGGACTCGAACCCACGAAACCTCTTGACTGCCAGTCAAGCGCTCTACCAACTGAGCTACGCCCCCGAGGCCTCATAACTTAGCAAGCGGTGGTCCTCCGAGGCGCCGCCCCGGCGGCCGGCAGAGGTCCGACATCGGGGCCGGTGGCAGGCATCCCCCCGGTACCATCCCAGGCATGGCAGAGGCCTACGACGTCGGCGCCATCGAGAAGAAATGGCAGGAGCGGTGGGCGGCCGACGGCACCTACGAGGTCGATGCCGACGACCCCCGCCCGGCTGAGTACGTGCTCTGCATGTACCCCTACCCGAGCGGGCCAGCGCACCAGGGCCACATTCGCAACTACACGTTCGGGGACCTTGTCGTCCGGTACCACACCATGCTCGGGCGGGCGGTCCTGTCGCCCATCGGCTTCGACTCCTTCGGGCTGCCGGCCGAGAACGCCGCCATCCAGACGGGGGTGCACCCCCGGGTGTTCACCGAGGCCCGGATCGACGAGCTCAAGGCGAGCCTCAAGGCCCTGGGGGCCGTCTACGACTGGCGACGGGAGCTGCGCAGCCACGATCCCGAGTACATCCGCTGGAACCAGGTCATCTTCAAGCGCTTCCTCGAGGCGGGCCTGGCCTACCGGGATCGGGCGCCGGTGAACTGGTGCCCGGGATGTCAGACGGTCCTGGCCAACGAGCAGGTGCTCCCCGACGGCACGTGCGAGCGCTCGGGCGACGTGGTCGTCAAGCGCGAGCTGGAGCAGTGGTTCTTCCGCATCACTGCGTACGCCCAAGAGCTGTTGGACTCACTCGACGACCTCGACTGGCCCGAGCGGGTCAAGGTCATGCAGCGCAACTGGATCGGGCGCTCCGAGGGAGTCGAGTTCGACATGGCCGTCGAGGGCCACTCAGGTCTGTCGGTGCGAGTCTTCACCACCCGGCCCGACACCAGCTTCGGCATGACCTATGCCGTGCTGGCGCCCGAGCACCCGCTGGTCGACGAGCTGACGGTCCCCGAGCAGCGCGCTGCCGTCGACGAGCTGCTCGAGAGGGTGGCCCGCAGCACCGAGATCGAGCGCCAGTCGACCGAGGGTGGTCTGGAGAAGCGCGGCGTCTTCACGGGAAGCCGCGTGATCAACCCCTTCACCGGCGAGCCGGTTCCCGTCTATCTGGCCGACTACGTCCTCTCGGGCTACGGCACGGGGGCGATCATGGCCGTTCCCGGTGAGGACCAGCGCGACTGGGAGTTCGCCCGGACCTACGGCCTGCCCATCGTGCGCACGGTGGCGCCCCCCGAGGGGTGGGAGGGCGAGGCGTACACGGGCGACGGGATCACGATCAACAGCGCCTGGCTGGACGGGCTGGGCATGGACGACGCCATACAGGCTGCCATCGAGTGGCTGGAGGCCGAGGGAATCGGCAGGCGCACGGTCAACTATCGGCTGCGCGACTGGCTCGTGAGCCGGCAGCGGTACTGGGGCTGCCCGATCCCCGTCATCTACTGCGAGTCGTGCGGGCTGGCGACCGTCCCCGACGACCAGCTGCCCGTGCTCGCTCCGGACGACGTCGAGTTCCGCCCCACCGGGGAGTCACCGTTGAAGTACAACGAGGGGTTCCGGTACGTATCGTGCCCCACGTGCGGCGGGCCCGCCGAGCGGGAGACGGACACGCTCGACACGTTCGTCGACTCGTCGTGGTACTTCCTCCGCTTCTGCGATCCCTGGTCCACCGATGTGCCGTTCGACCAGGACCTCGTTCGACACTGGATGCCGGTCGACCAGTACATCGGCGGCATCACCCACGCCATCCTCCACCTGCTCTACGCCCGCTTCTACACCAAGGCCCTCGCCGACCTCGGGCTCGTACCCCCCGAGCTGCGCGAGCCCTTCACCCGCCTGTTCAACCAGGGCATGATCCGCCTGGGCGGCAGCGCCATGTCCAAGTCCAAGGGCAACGTGGTGGCGCCCTCGCGCTACCTGGAGACCGTCGGCGCCGACTCGCTGCGGCTGTTCCATCTCTCCGCCGGCCCGGCGGTCGACGATGTGGACTGGAACGACCAGACCGACGAGATCATCGAGGGGTGCTCGCGGTTCGTGCACAGGCTATGGCGTCTCGGGATCGGCGAGCTGCCCGGACCGGAGCCCGCGGACCGGGAGCCGACAGAGGCGGATCTCGAGGTGCAGCGGGCCACCCACCGTCTCATCGATCGGGTGACCGACGAGTTCCGACGTTGGTCGTACAACACGGCCGTCGCCGGCTTCAGGGAGTTCACCAACACGCTGTACCACTACGTGCAGTCGGGATCTCGGGCCGCCACGCTGGCCGAGGCCGTCGACACGATGCTGCTCCTGCTGGCGCCGATGACGCCGCACGTCACCGCCGAGCTGTGGGAGCGCAGGCATGGCGGCCACGTGCACGAGCAGCCCTGGCCTCAGGCCGACCCCGAGCTGGTGCGGCGCCAGGCCGTCACCCTCGTGGTCCAGGTCAACGGCAAGGTGCGGGACCGCATCGAGGTCGACCCGGCGATCGACGAGGCCGACGCCGAGCGCCTCGCCCTGTCCTCTCCGAAGGTCCGGGAGCAGCTGGCCGGCGAGGCTCCAGCGCGGGTCGTGAGCCGCCCGCCCAGGCTGGTCAACCTGGTGACCGCCCGCACGGGCTGACGCCGGCGTCACCCGCGCGTAACGCCACACCATCGCGGGTAGTCGAACGTCTGTGACCCAAGCTTGGACCTCCGGGCCTGCCCAACCGCGATCGCGCCCCTTGACGCTGCCGGACCGGATCGAGCAAGCGACCGCCAGAGGTGGGACCGTCACGTTCGTCGGGTCCGGCGATCCGGAGCGGGTGAGCTGGGCGTTGCTGCACGAGGACGCCCGGGTGGTGGCGGCCAACCTTCAGCGCCGAGGCATCGGGCCTGGTGACCGGGTCGCCCTGCTGGGCCCGACCTCGCGCCCGCTCGTCACGACCATCCAGGCTGCGTGGCTGGCTGGCGCCACGGTCGTCGTCCTCCCCCTGCCCCTGCGGTTGGGATCCGTCGAGGACTTCGTCGCCCAGACCCGGGCCCGGGTGCGTAGCGCGGACGTCGGCCTGACGCTGGTCGACCGCGATCTGGCTGCCTTCATGGATCCCAACCCGGGGGACCCACCGCTCGTCCTGCTCGACGAGGTGACGGCGGGCCCCGGTCGCGCCGGCGCCGGCGAGCTCGAGGAGCCCGCCGTCGACCCCGCATCGCTCGCCATCCTCCAGTTCACCAGCGGGTCAACTGCTGACCCCAAGGGGGTGATGCTGCCCCACGCCCAGATCGGCGCCAACATCGACGCCATCGGCAGCGCCGCCCACCTCGACGTCGAGAGGGACGTGATCGTCTCCTGGTTGCCCCTGTACCACGACATGGGGCTCATCGGCCTGTTGATGACCCCGATGACGACGGGCACCGATCTCGTGCTGGGGGCACCGCAGGACTTCATGGCCGCCCCCGCCCGCTGGATGCAGTGGATGAGCGACTTCGGGGGCACGGTCACCTGTGGCCCCAACTTCGCCTACGCCCTCGCCGCCCGGGCCCTGCGGCGCCAGAGCGGGTGGGACCTCTCGCCCTGGCGCGTCGCCCTGAACGGCGCCGAGCCGGTCGACCCCAAGGCGGTGGACGACTTCTGCGCCGCTGGGGCCGCGCACGGCCTCGACCCCAAGTCGATGTTCTGTGTGTTCGGCATGGCGGAGGCGTCGCTCGCCGTGACCTTCCCCGAGCCGGGGACGGGCATGACCACCGACATCGTCGACCGCCGGGCGCTCGAGCACGAGGGATCGGCCGCCCCGGTCGCCGAGACCGACGAACGAGGGCGCCGACTGGCCCGTCTGGGTCGGCCCCTCCCCGGGCTCGAGGTTCGCATCGTCGAGCCGACGACTGGAACCGTCCGATCTGAGCGGGAGGTCGGGGAGCTGGAGATCCGCGGCACCTCGGTGACGCCCGGCTACTACCGTCACCCGGAGGCGACGGCCGAGGCCTTTCGGGACGACTGGCTGCGCACCGGAGACCTGGCCTACATGGCCGACGGCGAGCTGGTGGTGTGCGGGCGCATGAAGGACGTCATCATCATCGGTGGCCGGAACGTGTACCCCGAGGACATCGAGCGGGCGGTCGGGACCATCCCCGGCGTTCGCCAGGGGAACGTGATCGCCTTCGGGGTCGAAGGGCGCAAGGGTCGGGAGGGGCTCGTCGTGGTGGCGGAGACGAAGGACGACGATTCCCAGGCCATCCGCCAGGCCGTGGCCACGCGCGTGCGCCACGCCGTGGGCCTGACGCTGGAAGAGGTCGTCCTCGTCAACCCGGGCAGCTTGCCGAAGACGTCGTCGGGCAAGCTGCAGCGGTCGTTGTGCCGCAACCGCTACCTGGCCGCCGAGCTCGGGGGGCCGTGACCGGCGGGAGCGATGGGCCGCCGGCCCTCAGGCCGGACCGAGCTGCTTGAACCTGGCCAGGATCCCATGCCACCGGTCGGGGTCGCTCCGGTACGGGGCGTAGAAGGTGATGCGGTCGACGACGTCACCGACCCGGGCCAGGATCTGGGCGGGGACGTCCTCGGGTTCGCAGACCACGGCGAAGGTGTGGAGGATCTCGTCGTCGATCAGCTCCGCCATCTTCATCCACTCGCCCTGCTTGGACAGGGTGTTCAGCTCCCGCTGCAGGTCGCCCCAGCCGTGGAGCTCCAACACGGGCCGGTAGGCGGGGGTCGACCCGTAGAACGCGATCTGGGCGCGAACGCCGCGGGCGGCGTCGGACATCTCGGCCTCCGTCGTGCCGGTCACCACGAAGGCCGGGTACGACACCTGGACATCCTCCCGATTGCGCCCTGAGGTCGCCAAGCCTCGCTCGAGCGCGGGAATCGTCGCCTCCCTCAGGTAGCGCTCGGTCGTGAACCCGTGGACGAGCAGTCCGTCGGCGACCTCGCCGGCGACAATCGTCATCAGCTCGCCGACAGCGGCCAGGAACACTCGCGGCGGCCCGTAACGGTTGGGACCGGGGTTGAAGAACGGGGTCATCAGTGTGTGGGTGTAGAAGTCACCCTTGAAGTCGAGCTTGGTGCCCTCGTTCCAGCTGCTCCAGATGGCGCGCATGGCGAGGATCAGCTCCCGCATGCGCGGTGCCGGGTGTGACCACGGCATGCTGAAGCGCTTCTCGATGTGGGGCCTGATCTGGGAGCCCAGGCCCAGCATGAACCGGCCCTTCGAGTAGGCCTGGAGGTCGTTGGCCAGGATGGCGAGGTTCATGGGGTTGCGGGCGAAGGCGACGGCGATGCCGGTGCCGAGCTCCAGATGCTCGGTGTGCTCGGCCGCCAGCAGCAGGGGCAGGAACGGATCGTGGCCGGTCTCGGCCGACCACGCCCCGTCGTAGCCGGCCTGCTCGGTCTCCTTTGCGGACGTTCCCGCAGTCTCGAGATCGCCTCCGACCCCGCCATCGACACGCATGGGCTCGCAACCTAGCCGCTGCGCGGCTGCGGGTGATTCCCCCGGCTGGCCTCCCCGGCCGGCGCCTTAGCGGGTCGCACTGCCGGCCGGCACTTCCGGCGTTTGGGCGCTGTGGCTAGCGCTCGCCGCGCAGGTACCGCTCCAGCTCGGCGGCGATCTCGTCGCCGGAGGGCAGGGGTCCGAGGTCCAGCGGGGTGCCCTCGGCGGCGTCGATGTTGTCCTCGAGCTGGCTGACCATGGCCTTGTGCTCGGTGCTCTGGGAGATCAGCTCGTCCACCCGGCTTCGCGTGACGTCGGCGGCGGCGTGGAGCCCGGTCGAGTCCAGGGTGAGGCCGGCCACGCTGGCCAACCCGTCGACCAGGGCGGCGCTGGCGGCGGGATACGGCATGGCCGAGACGTAGTGCGGCACCCGCGCCCACAGGCCGACTGCGGGGATCTCGGTGTCGGAGAAGGCCTCCTCCATGGCGGCTTCGATCCCCGCCGGGACCTCCAGCGTGCCGGGCACCACGCCCACTCGTGAAGCCAGGTCGGGGTTCGTGGCCGTGGCCGCCAGGCGGATGGGGCGCGTGTGGGGAGCGGCGGCCGGGAATGCTCCCAGTCCCACAACCAAGCGGACCCCGAGCTCCTGGGCCAGCTCGACCACGCCGGCGACGAAGGACCGCCAGTGCAGATCGGGCTCGGGCCCGACCAGGAACACCATGTCGTTGCCGTCCCGGTCCTCGCCGACGAGGAGCCGGATCTCGGGCCAGTTGAGGCCGGCGTTCACGCCGTCGACGATCCGGAGGACGGGCCGGCGGGCGCGCTGATCGATGAGGTCGTCGCCGTCGAAGGTGGCCAGCACCTCGGTGGGGACGGAGCCGAGCAGGGCGCCGGTGGCCGAGGCGGCACCGAGCCCAGCGTCGACCCAGCCCTCGAGGCTGACCACGAGCACGGGCCGATCGGGCTGTCGGGAAGATCGTCGCTCGTACAGAGCCATAGCCGCCTCGCTAGCTTAATTGGGGGCTACAACCGGTCGGCTGCGTCCTTGGCCGCCTCGGCCAAGGCCAGCACCTGGTCGGAGAAGGCGTCGATCCCACTGCGGTCGCCGCCCATGGCCCCGCCGGCATAGCGGGCGTGGACGCCCTCGAGGATGCAGGCGAGCTTCCAGTAGCCGAAGGCCACGTAGAAGTCGAGCTCCGAGAGGTCTCGCCCGGATCGCTCGGCGTAGCGGGCCCGCATCTCGGCCCGGCTCGGGAAGCCGGGAATGGCCGTCGGGGCGATGCCGAGCGCCGGGTGGGCGTCGCCGGGCTCCGCCCAATAGACCATGAGCAGCCCGACGTCGGCCAATGGGTCCCCGAGGGTGCAGATCTCCCAGTCGAGCACGGCGCGGCAGCGGCCGTCGTCGCCGAGCATGGTGTTGTCCAGTCGATAGTCGCCGTGGACAATGGCAGCCCCCAGCTGGGTCGGTATCCGCGCCGCCAGCATCTCGTGCAATTCGTCCACCAGCGGTACGGGTCGCCCGGTACCCGCCTGGGACTGTCGGAACTGGCTGTACCACCGCTTGAGCTGACGCTCGATGTAGCCGTCCCGACGGGCGAGATCGCCGAGGCCCACCGCATCGACGTCGACGGCGTGAAGATCGGCGAGCACGTCGACGAGTGACTCACCCGCCCGGCGGCGGCCCGCCTCGTCGAGGACCTTCGCCGCCGTTTCCCCGTCGCGCAGGATGTGCCCCGGAACGAAGCCCATCACGTAGAACGGCGCGCCCGTGACGGTCTCGTCGTCGCAATAGCCGAAGATCGGCGGCACCGGCACCGCAGTGGGGCCCAGGGCGGACACGACGCGGTGCTCCCGCCCCATGTCGTGGGCTGTCGGCAGCACATGGCTGGTGGGCGGCCGCCGCAGCACGAAATCGTTCCCGGCCGAGTCGGTGACCCTGTAGGTCAGGTTCGAGCGCCCACCGGCGATGAGCTCGAACGCCAGCGGCAGCATCGTGCCGGCGATGTTGGCCTCGAACCAGGCGCCGACCCTGGCCTCGTCGATCCCCTCCATCGGCGCCAGACGCTACTCCGCTCCGAGCGGGGCAGGTTCTGCCGACGTCCCCGGGTAGTCTCGCAGGCGATGATCGACGTGACCGATGCCAGCTTCGAGCGCGACGTGTTGGAGCGTTCCGATCAGGTCCCCGTGGTCGTGGACCTGTGGGCGGAGTGGTGTGGTCCGTGCCGGACACTTGGCCCGATCCTCGAGCGGGTCGTGGCAGACACCGAGGGCGCCGTCGAGCTGACCAAGGTCAACGTGGACGAGAACCCTCGGGTCGCCGCCACGTTCCGGGTCCAGTCGATACCCGCGGTCTTCGCCCTCCGGGACCGCCAGGTGGTGGACAGCTTCATCGGCGCCCAGCCGGAGGCCGCGGTGCGGGAGTTCGTGAGCCGGCTGGGGCCGGCGGCGAGCGAGGCCGACCTTCTCGTCGAGGCCGGAGACGAGGCGTCGTTGCGACAGGCGCTCGAGCTCGAGCCCGATCATCCGGGAGCGGTCGTCGCCCTGGCGGACATGCTCGTCGGCCGCGGGCAGGCTGACGAGGCGCTGACCCTGCTCGGACGAATCCCCGAGACGCCCGAGGTTCGCCGGGTCGCCGCCCTGGCCCGACTGGGGAACGGGGCGCTCAAGAGCGACACCGACCTCGAAGGCCGGCTGGACGGACTGCTCGACCGCGTGAAGCAGGACGACCAGGCCCGCCGGGAGTTCCTCGACCTGCTGGAGGCGATGGGTCCTGGTGATCCCCGTACCGCGGAGTACCGCAAGGCGCTCACCGCCCGGCTCTTCTGAGGGCCCGACGGGCGAGCCGGACCAGAGTCCCATCAGCTTGCCGGCCGTACGCCTGCGCCTGGGGGAGCGGAGCTACGAGCTGGGGACCAGGTGCCTGGTGATGGGCGTCCTGAACCGCACGACGGACTCCTTCTTCGATCGCGGCGCCTATTTCGCCATGGACCGCTTCCTGCACAGGGCCGATCAGCTCGTCGGAGAGGGGGCCGACATCCTCGACGTCGGAGGCGTCAAGGCCGGCCCCGGACCAGAGGTCGGCGTCACCGAGGAGCTCGAGCGCGTCGTGCCCGCCGTTGCGGCGCTCCGTGAGCGGTTCGACGTGCCGCTGTCGGTCGACACCTGGCGGGCCGCCGTCGCCGAGGCGGCCTTCGCCGCCGGCGCCGTCGTCGGCAACGACATCAGCGGGTTCGCCGATCCCGCCTACCTCGACGTGGCGGCCGACGCCGGCGCGAGCGTCGTGGCCACCCACATCCGGCTGGCCCCCCGCGTGCCCGATCCCGAGCCCGCCTACGCCGATGTCGTCGGCGAGGTCTGCGAGTACCTGTCAGAGCGGGCCCGGTGGGCGGAGGCCAAAGGGATCGAGGGCGAGCGGGTCGTGGTCGACGCCGGCCTCGATCTCGGCAAGACCTGGGAGCAGTCGCTCCTCCTGCTGCGGGCCTCCGACCAGCTGGCAGCGCTCGGGTTCCCGCTGCTGCTGTCGGCATCGCACAAGCCCTTCCTGGGCCGCTTGTGCGATCTCGCGGTCGAGGACCGGGGCTGGGCGTCGCTGGCGGCCGCCGCCCTCGGGGTGACCCGCGGCGCCCGGATCGTGCGAGCCCACGACGTGCAGGGCACCCGGCGAGTCTGCGCTGCCATCGCCGCTGTCCTGGAGGCGGCGTGAGCTCGGGCCGCGGTGAGGAGGGATCGGCGCCTGCCGCAACCCGCGCCCCCGCCTACGTGGTCGCCGGCGACGACGCTTCGCTGGTGGGAGAAGCCGCTCGCGGACTGATCAAGGACCTCGTCGGCCCGGAGGATCCCGGGCTGGTGGTGGAGGAGCACGGCACCGAGGACGACCCGGACATGGGATCGATCCTCGACGCCTGTGCCACGCCGTCGTTCCTGGCCAGCCACCGCGTGGTCGTCGTCCGCGACGCCGGTCGGCTGCGGGCCGACCAGGTGGGCGCGCTCCTCTCCTACCTGGAGGACCCCCAGCCCACGGCCTCGCTCGTCCTCGTGGCCGGCGGGGGGGCCATCCCCAGCCGGCTTGTCAACGCGGTGCGCCAGCGTGGTCAGGTGGTCGACGCCTCGGCCCCCACCGGGCGGGGCCGGTCACCGTGGCTGGCGTCACGCGTGCGCGACAGCTCGGTGCGGCTCGACGGACCGGCCACCGCCCTGCTCGGCGAGCACCTCGGCGAGGACCTGGGCCGGCTCTCCGGTGTGCTCGATGCGCTAGCCGCCGCCTACGGGGAAGGGGCCAGCCTCGGGCCCGAGGAGGTGACGCCATTCCTCGGCGAGGCGGGCGCAGTGGCGCCCTGGGAGCTGACCGACGCCATCGACCGGGGTGACACCGAGGGTGCCATGGAAGCACTCCACCGCATGAGCGGTGCCGGCCAGCGTCATCCGCTGGTGCTGATGGCCAGCCTGCACCGCCACTACGCCAGCATGCTGCGGCTCGACGGAGCGTCGGTCACCACCGAGGCCGAGGCCGCCGCCCTGCTGGGGACCCGCACCACCTTCGTGGCCGGGAAGGCGCTCCGGGAAGCCCGCCGCCTCGGTCGCGACGGCGTCGGCCGGGCCATCACCCTGCTGGCCGCTGCTGACCAGGACCTACGGGGCGCCAGCGCCTGCCCGGCAGACCTGGTGATGGAGATCCTGGTTGCCCGGCTCAGCCGGCTCGGCCCCCGGCGGCCCCGTGGTCGGGGCCGGCGCTGAGGCGATCGCGCCGCCCGCCGTCCTCAGCTCTGGACGGTCTCGCCCCGGAGCTCGGCCACGCGGCGGGCGAGACGGGACTTGCGATTGGCCGCCTGGTTGGGGTGGATGATCCCCTTGGCCGCGGCCTTGTCCAGACGCTTGACGGCCTGCCGCACGGCCTCGGCGCTGTCGTCGGCCCCGGTCTCGGCCGCCCTGATGGCCGTCTTGACCCTCGTCTTCGCCTCGGAACGGACGCCCTTGTTTCGCAGGCGGCGGCGCTCGTTCTGACGATTACGCTTGATCTGGCTCTTGATGTTGGCCATCGGTCGGCTCCATTGGGCCAGCCTCCCGGGCTGGCTTTGCTCCAGTGGTCCAGCCTCCCGGGCTTGGCCCGGTACGGCTGGTCGTTCGATCGGGCCGAGGTTACCAGCAGCGAGGAATGCAACCGGGCGCCCAGGTCCGGCCGCGGTGGTCCGGACATTCCGCCCAACCCGTGCCGGCAGAGGAGAATGGATCTCCGGCGCCCGATCCCGGAGCCCTGTCGACCGTGACTCAGCACGAACGCTTTCGCAACTTCTCGATCATCAGCCACGTCGACCATGGCAAGTCCACGCTCTCTGACCGGATCCTGGAGCTGACCGGGGCCGTCGATCCGAGGTACATGCGCGAGCAGTACCTCGACTCGATGGATATCGAGCGGGAGCGGGGCATCACCATCAAGGCCCAGAACGTGCGGGTGGAGTGGCGGGGCCACGTGCTGCACCTGATCGACACCCCGGGCCACGTGGACTTCGGCTACGAGGTCAGCCGGAGCCTGGCCGCCTGCGAGGGCGTGGTGCTGCTGGTCGACGCGTCCCAGGGGATCGAGGCCCAGACCCTGGCCAACTGCTATCTGGCCCTGGAGCACGACCTGGAGATCGTCGCCGTGCTCAACAAGATCGATCTGCCTGCGGCCGAGCCGGATCGGTACGCGTCGGAGATCGAGCAGGTCCTGGGCCTGCCGGCCGAGAGCATCCTGCGCATGTCGGCCAAGACGGGCGAGGGCGTGGAGGCGCTCCTCGATGCCGTCGTGGATCGCATCCCGCCGCCGACCGGCGATCCCGACGCCGCCCTCCAAGCCCTGATCTTCGACTCGTACTACGACCAGTACCGCGGTGTCGTCAGCTCGATCCGGGTGGTCAACGGCACCCTGGCGGCCGGCGCTCGCCTGCGCTTCATGCAGGCCGGTGTCAGCCACGACGTGGAGGAGATCGGCGTGCGCACGCCCGTGCCGGTGCCGGTGGCCACGCTCGGGCCCGGTGAGGTGGGCTACCTCATCGCCGGCATCAAGGACGTGGCCGAAGCCCGGTCAGGCGAGACGGTGACCGAGGTACGCCGGCCGGCGCCCGAGCCGCTGGCCGGCTACCGCGACCCCAAGCCCATGGTCTTCTGCGGGCTCTTCCCCGTCGACGGCGACCGGTTCTCCGACCTGCGGGACGCACTGGAGAAGCTGCGGCTGAACGACGCCAGCTTCACGTACGAGCCGGAGACGTCGGGAGCTCTCGGCTTCGGCTTCCGGTGCGGGTTCCTCGGGCTGCTGCACATGGAGATCGTGCGCGAGCGTCTCGAGCGGGAGTTCGATCTCGACCTCATCGCCACCGCCCCGTCGGTCGAGTACCGGGCCCACCTGGCCAACGGGAGCGTCGTCGACGTCGACAATCCCAGTGCCATGCCCGCTCCCACGGCGATCGAGCGGGTGGAGGAGCCGCTCCTCACCGTGACCATCATCACCCCGAGTGAGTACACGGGCACCGTCATGGACCTGTGCCAGTCGAGGCGGGGAGACATGGTGAAGATGGACTACCTGTCGCCCCAGCGGCTCGAGCTCGTCTACCGCATTCCCCTGGCCGAGGTGGTGGTGGACTTCTTCGACCAGCTCAAGAGCCGCACGAGGGGCTACGCCAGCCTTGATTACGAGCCGGCCGGCTACGACGCCTCCAACCTGGTGAAGGTCGACATCCTGCTCAACGGGGTCCCGGTCGATGCCTTCAGCACCGTGGTGCACCGGTCGAAGGCCGAGGAGTACGGGCGCCGCATGACCGCCAAGCTGCGCGAGATCATTCCTCGCCAGCTTTTCGACGTGCCGATCCAGGCGGCGATCGGCGGGCGCATCGTGGCCCGTGAGACGGTCAAGGCCAAGCGCAAGGACGTGCTGGCCAAGTGCTACGGCGGTGACGTCACCCGCAAGCGAAAGCTCCTCGAGCAGCAGAAGGAAGGCAAGAAGCGCATGAAGAGCATCGGCAGGGTCGAGGTCCCCCAGGAGGCGTTCATCTCCGCCCTTCGCCTGAGCGACTAAGAGGCGCCGGCCCGGGAGGCCGGCCGAGGAGGTCGGCCCGGGAGACCGGCCCGACGACAGACCGGCCGAGCCCCGCGGGGGCGAAGCGGCAAGCCGTCAGTACCATGGCTGGCGCCAACCGCCGAAGCTGATCGTGCCCGCCCGATCAGCTGTGTCGCCATCAGAAAGCGCCGAATTGGGTCATCGCATCGGCACCTCCAGCAGGGCGAGCAACGGTTCGTCGGGGCAGACGCACGTACCGGTGGTCAGTCTGGTGCGGGCCGGGCTGGTCGGCGCCGGGCTGGCCGAGATCGGGCTGACGGCCCTCCGGTGGTCGAGGCACCGCCAGACCACCGGACGCGGGGGCGAGCTCTGGGAGCTGGCCCAGCCCGAGCTCGACCTCACCATGGTGGTGCCCTACTTCAACCCGGGCTCGCGGCTGCGGGTGACCGTGGAGAGCCTGGTCGCGGTGCTGGTGGAGTCGGGGTTGAGCTTCGAGATCATCACCGTGTCGGACGGCTCCACCGACGGGAGCGCCGATTCGCTGGCGGGCGTGGCCGGCGACGTCGTCCGGCGCGTCGTCCTCGCCCGCAACTGGGGCAAGGGGCAGGCCCTTCGCGCCGGGATGGCGCTCGGCCGCGGTCGCTACCTGGGCTTCATCGACGCCGACGGTGATCTCCCGGCCGAGCTGCTACGCCCGTTCGTGTCGCTGATGCGGCGCCACGAGCCCGACATCCTGTTGGGCAGCAAGCGCCACCCGCAGTCGTCCGTGCACTACCCGCCCCTTCGGCGCGCCTACTCCTGGGGCTACCAGCAGCTGATCAGGCTCCTGTTCCACCTGCGCATCCGGGACACCCAGACCGGCATCAAGCTGGTGCGACGGGACGTGCTGGCGGCGGTGCTTCCTCACATGGTGGAGAAGCGCTTCGCCTTCGATCTAGAGCTGTTCGTCGTGGCTCGTCGATTGGGCTACCGGCGCTTCATCGAGGCGCCGGTGCGCATCAACGAGCGCTTCAGCAGCACCATCTCGCCCCGCGCCGTCCTGTTGCTGCTGCTCGACACACTGGCCATCTTCTACCGGCTGCGGGTCCTGCGCTTCTACGGCGGGACCATCCCGGCGCCCGAGCCGACCAGTCCCCCGGTGGGGGCCATGGGAGACCTGCCGTTGCGGGGACCACCGGGCCCCGACGGGGGCGACGCCGACGGCGGTCTGCAGCCCTCGGCCCAGGCCGTGGAGGGCACCCCGGCAGCCGCGGAGCGCCGATACCCGCCTGGCACTCGGTACACTTAAGTGCTAATCGTCCCGCCATCTCGGGGACGGCCAGGTCGGTGAACCGTTGGACGAACGCAAGGCTTCCATACTCCGAGCAGTGGTCTCGGAGTACATCGAGACGGCCCAGCCCGTCGGGTCGGCCCATGTCACGCGGGTGCCGGAGGTCGGTGTCTCCGCGGCCACGATCCGCAACGAGATGGTCGCCCTGGAGCACGAGGGCTATCTCACCCAGCCCCACACGAGCGCCGGGCGCATCCCGACCGACAAGGGCTACCGGTACTTCGTCGACCAGCTGAGCGGACCCGAACCCCTCGACCCCGCCCGCCAGCAGCAGGTGCGAAAGTTCTTCGCCCGAGCCCACGGCGAGCTGGAGCAGATGCTCCATGACACGTCCAAGCTGCTTTCGCACCTGACGGACTATGCCGCCGTCGTGGTGAGCCCCGGCCCCGAGGCCGCCGTGATCCGTTCGGTCCAGCTCGTCGGACTGGCACAGCGCGCTGCGCTGCTCGTCGTCGTGCTTTCCAACGGCGCCGTCGAGAAGCGCTCGCTCGAGGTGGACGAGTCCACCGGTCCCGAGCGACTGGCATCGGCGACCGCCCACCTCGGCGCCCACCTGGTGGGGAGGACCCTGGGCGAGGTGGAGCGGCCGGTGGCCACCGGCGACCAGGCAACGGATGCGGTCGTCAATTCGAGCGTGTCCGCCCTCACCTCTCCCGAGCACAGCGAAGAGCCCGAGCACATGTTCGTGGGCGGCGCGTCGCGAATGGCCACGGCATTCGAGGCGGTGGACACCGTGCGCGGCGTGCTGGGCATCCTGGAGCAGCAGTACGTCGTGGTCAGCATGCTGCGCGACGTCCTCGACCGCGGCTTGTCGGTGGCGATCGGCATCGAGCACGGCGTGGTTCCCCTGGCTGAATGCGCCGTCGTCGTGGCACCGTATGGTGGTGCGGGGGACGACGCCGGCACGATTGGCGTGCTCGGTCCGACCCGCATGAACTACCCCCAGGCCCTGGCTGCCGTCGCCGTTGTCAGTCGACAGCTCGGGCGCCGACTGAACGAGGGATAGCTCCTCTTGCCAACCGACTTTTACGAACTTCTCGAGATCGACCACAACGCCACTGATGACGACATCAGGCGGGCCTACCGTCGGCTGGCCCGCGAGCTGCACCCAGACGCCAACGGCGGTGACCCGCACTCCGAGGAGCGCTTCAAGGAGGTGACGGTCGCCTACGAGACCCTGCGTGATCCCGAGCGCCGCCGCCGCTACGACATGTTCGGCCCCGACGGGGCGCGCGGGGCAGGACCGAACGATCCCAACGCATTCTTCGGCGGGGGCCTCGGCGACATCTTCGACGCCTTCTTCGGCCAGCAAAGCCCATTCGGCGGGGGAGGAGCCGGCCGTGGTCGAGCGGGGCCGGTGCAGGGCGCCGACCTCGAGGTCGTCCTCGAGCTGACCTTCGAGGAGGCCGTGTTCGGCGCCCAACGGGAGGTCGGCCTCAAGGCCCCCGTGACGTGCTCGACCTGTGAGGGGAGCGGGGCCAGCCCCGGCACCTCGCCGACGGTGTGCTCGGAATGTCGCGGCGCGGGCGAGGTGCGTCGGGTGCGGCAGTCGATCCTGGGCCAGATGGTGACGTCAGCTCCCTGCCCGCGCTGCCGCGGCCTGGGACGGATCATCGCCGACCCGTGCCGAGACTGCCGGGGCGAGGGCAGGCGGACCGAGCAGCGCACCTATACCGTCGACGTGCCGGCGGGCGTGGACCACGGCTCGACGCTGCGGCTCACCGGCCGGGGCTCGGCCGGCCCCCGCGGGGGACCGGCCGGCGACCTGTACGTGCATCTGTCGGTCGCTGGCCATCAGCGCTTCCGCCGGGATGGATACGACCTCACCCACGAGCTCCACCTGGCGATGAGCCAGGCCGCGCTCGGGGCCCACATCGAGTTCGAGACCCTCGACGGCTCGGAGGATCTGGTCGTCCCGGCGGGGACCCAGACGGGTCGGGTGTTCCGCCTGCGCGGGCGGGGCGTGCCCCACGTCAACAGCAGAGGTCGGGGCGACATCGTGGTCGAGGCGGTGGTCGACACGCCGACCGCCATGACCGACGCGCAGGAGGAGCTGCTGCGACAGCTCGCCGCCGAGCGGGGCGAGGAAGTGGCTCCCGTCGAGTCCGGCATGTTCTCGAGGATCCGCTCGGCGTTCAAGTAGCAGCGGTGGCGGTCGCCCACGTCTTCGTGGCCGACCTCGAGGCGCCGGAGGTCGACGAGCCCGATCGGCACCACCTCTCGCACGCCCTCCGCCTGCGCCCGGGCGAGGAGGTGACGGCGTCGGACGGGGCCGGCCGATGGCGGCGCTGCCGGTTCGTGCCGGGGCGACGCGGCGGGGGCCGCTCCACCGTCGCCCTCGACCCCGAGGGACCGGTCATCCACGAAGAACAACCGCTGCCGGCTGTCGGCGTCGGTTTCGTGATCACCAAAGGTTCGCGGCCCGAATGGGTGGTGCAGAAACTGACCGAGCTGGGAGTCGATCGGATCGTCCCCCTCTCGTCGTCGCGCTCCGTCGTCCGCTGGGACGCCGCCCGCGCCGACCGCAACGTCGATCGCCTGCGCCGCGTGGCCCGGGAGGCGGCGATGCAGTCACGCCGCAACCGCCTGCCCGAGGTCACCGACGTCCTGCCCTTCGCCGAAGTGGCAGTCGCCGGCGCCGCGCTGGCGGAGGCGGGCGGCGCCGCTCCTTCGCTGGATCGACCCTTCGTGCTGGTGGGCCCGGAAGGCGGCTGGGATCGCACCGAGCTGGCCTCCGGCCTCCCGCTGGTGGAGCTGGGGCCCAACGTGCTCCGGGCCGAGACGGCGGCGGTGGCCGCGGGTGTGCTGCTGTGCGCCCTCCGGGCCCGGCTGGTCTCCTGAGCGCGCTCAGCGCTGGTCCGCAGCCGGCGGTGGCGGCAGGTCGAAGACCTGGCCGGGAAAGACGAGGTCCGGATCGTCGCCATGTGCGAGGCGGTCACGGTTGGCGGCGATGAGCCTCGTCCAGCAGTCGTCCACCTCGGCGTCGGAGGGCACCCGACCCCAGGCTCGGACGAGCGTCGCCTCCGCCACCGACCACAGGTTGTCGCCGGCTCGGATGACCCACGTCCCGGGCGGCAACTGGGCGGGCGGCGCCGGCGCCGAGAACGACTGGGCGGGCGGCGACTGGACGGGGGGCGCCGGCGCCGAGAACGCCGTGCCGGCGTGCGGCGCCGTCGCTGTCGTGCTCGGAAGGTCCGGGGGCAGCCGACGCATGATCGGTGTCGACGACGCGGGTCCCGCTGGCACACCGGGTGCGGCCCAGGCGGCCGCCTGGGTCGTGGTGACGGTGGCCGCCATGGTCAGGCCGGCCGCGCCCTGGACGAGCCGGCGGACCACGAGCGGGCTGATCGCGTCCACTGCGGCCGACCAGCGAGCCCGGCCGACGGTCCGGGCCAGGAGGCCGGCGAGCGTGGTCGCCAGCAGGTACCCCGCCAACCCCATGGCCGCCAGGCGCAGCGCACCGAAGGCCAGCGCGGCCGCCGATCGTTGCTCCAACCAGGGGGCCAGGGCCCCGGGCTGGCTGACGGGCGGGGCGGCGAGCGGACCCCGCCCCGCGGCATGGAGCACGCCCACGGCAAGGACGAGGAGCATCACCCAGCCCACCAGGAGTACGGAGCGGCACGCCGGTCGATCATCGCTTCGAGGCATCAAACAACACCATACAGCATAGAATCGTCGGCTGCACTGAACCACATGTAGAGAGTTGAAACACATCGAGACCCAGCCGTATGCTGCCGCCACATCCAGCTGGGAGGGTCCACCGTCGTGGTGACGATCGAGCGCAGGACGGCGGGCCCGGGCGGCGACGGGGCCACGGCCACCGCCGACGGAGCCCGTCCGCTTCGCCGCCGCCGGCCGCTGCCCGGAGGACGGGCCGTCGTCGGTGGCTTCCTGGTCACCGCCGCCGCGGTGGGGATCTTCGCCGCCTACACCGGCGCCACGAGCCAGCAGGGGGTGACCTACGTCGTGGCCCGGCACACCCTCACGGTCGGCCAGCGCATCACGTCAGCCGACCTGGCCACGGCGCCGATGGTGCTGTCTCCGGCGATCGGCAGCCAGCTTGCCTTTCGAGATCCCGGTCGCCTCGTGGGGGCCCTGGTGGTGGGACCGGTGCACGCGGGCGAGCTGATCCAGGCCAGCTCGGTCGTAGCCGGGGCCGACGCCACCGGGGACCGTCAGCTCTCGTTCCCGATCACCGCAGCTCGGGCCGTCGACGGGACGCTCCAGGTGGGCGAGCTGGTCGACGTCCTTGCGACCTACGGGAGCGGCGCCGACGCCACCACGGTTGCCGTGGTCCGTAACGCCACTGTCGTCGCCCGCAGCGACGGCTCCTCGACGCTCGATCCGGCCGGAGGCGCCAGCGAGACCATGACGCTCGGGTTGGCCCGGTCGGCCGACAGCCTCGCAGTCGCCCACGCCGTGGATGCCGGCCAGGTGATGCTCGTCCGCTCGACCGGGGCTGGCAGCGCCACCGACAGCGGGACGTATCGCAGCCCGTCGACCGCGGCCAGCCCCTGACGCCCGGCGACCGGTAGGTCGATCTGGGGCTGGCCCATCCCCGGGCGGCGTGGTTCCGCACCGTCGCCCACTAGTCGTGCGGGTGTGCTCGATACCGGTGGAGCTGGTCAATCACCGGCAAGGACTTGACGGTGTGGTCGAACACTGTTAGGTTCTGCGAACGATGGTCGTAGAACCGATGCGTGATAGGCGGATGGAGCGCCGGGAGGCGACCAAGGCCGAGATCCTGGACGCAGCCTGGGAAATCGTCCGGGCCGAGGGCCTCGGCGCCCTGTCGCTGCGCGACCTTGCCCGCAGGGTCGGCATGCAGGCGCCCTCGCTGTACTCGTACTTCGACTCCAAGCACGCCATCTACGACGCAATGTTCGCCCAGGGCAACCTCGATCTGCTGAAGCAGCTGGAGCTCGCGCCAGAGTCCGACGACCCCGACGAGATCCTACGGTGGACTGCTCGCACCTTCGTGAGCTTCACCACGGAGGACCCGGCGCGGGCCCAGCTCCTGTTCATGCGGACGATCCCCGGCTTCGAGCCCTCGCCGGAGTCCTACGCCCTCGCCGTGCGGATCCTGGAAGGGGGCCGGGCGGCGCTCGCTCGGGCGGGCCTCACCGAGCCCGTCCATCTCGATCTGTGGACCGCAGCGATCTCGGGTCTGGGCTGGCAGCAGATCGCCAACGAGCCGGGCGGGGACCGATGGACTCGGCTCGTCGACGAGGTGGTCGACATGTACCTGACGCAAGTCCGGAGGGGCACCAGGAGAAGGAGGGCGACAAAGTGAACGACACGGCGGTCCGGGTGCAAGACATCCCTTCGATCACGCACCGCGAAGGGATCGAACTGGCGGCAACGGAGTACCGGCGCTTCGGCGATGTCGTCCATCAGCTGGGCCCCGACGACTGGGAGCGGCCCACGGTGTGCGACCAGTGGGACGTGCGTGGCCTCGTTGCCCACAATGTGGGCGCGGTCGAGGCCAACTCGTCACTGCGGGAGCAGGCCCACCAGATGCGCGCCGGGCGGCGAATCGCGAAGGACAAGGGCTACGGCCACTGGATCCACGGTGTCACCGAGCTCCAGGTCCGGGAGCGGGCGGCTGCCGGGCCGGACGAGCTCGTTGCTCGTTGGGACGCGGCATGGCCGCGGGCACTGAAGAGCCGGCGCCGGTTCCCACCTTTCCTCCGGCCCCTGCCCCTCGACTTCGGGCCCCCGCTCGGCAAGCGCCCGATGGGCTCCTACCTCATCGACGTCGTCCTCACCCGTGACATCTGGATGCATCGCATCGACCTGTGCCGCGCTGTCGGGCTTGTGCCCGTGCTCACCGCCGACCACGACGGGCGGCTCCTCGCCGACATGGTCGTCGACTGGCAGCGGGTGCACGGTCATGGTTTTCGCCTCGAGCTCGAAGGCCCGGCGGGCGGGAGCTACGCCGCCGGGATCGATGGCGAGGTGCTTCGCATCGACGGCCTCGAGTGGATCTGGATCCTCTCGGGCCGGGGAACCGGCTCGGGACTGTTGAAAAAGGAGTTGCCCCTCTGATGGAAACCAAAGTCGACGAGATCAACGACGGTATCTACCGGCTCTCGACATTGACCGACGCCGTCCCTGGCGGCTTTACGTTCAACCAATTCCTCGTCGCGGGCGAGGAAGCGCTGCTCTTCCACACCGGCCCCCGCCAGATGTTCCCGCTCGTCGCCGAGGCGGCCCAGTCGGTGATCCCCCTCGACCGCTTGCGCTGGATCAGCTGGGGGCACTGGGAGGCTGACGAGAGCGGCGCCTTGAACCTGTGGCTCGATGCCGCTCCGTCCGCCGAGCCGGCAGTGGGCGCGCTCAGCGGCATGCTGTCGACGACCGATCAGGCGGCCCGAGCCCCGCGGGTGCTCGCCGACGGCGACGTCATCGACCTCGGCGGCCGGCGGGTCCGCTGGGTGGACACGCCCCACGTCCCGCATGGATGGGACGCCGGGCTCCTCTACGAGGAGACCACCAGCACACTGCTCTGCGGAGACCTCTTCACCCATGTCGGCGCCGTCCCCGCCCTCACCGAGGACGATGTGGTCGGCGCGGCGGCGGCGACGGAGGACCTGTTCGGCGCGACCTGCCTCACTCCCGCAACGGCCCCGACGATTCGCGGCCTGGCCGAGCTCGCGCCAGCAACCCTTGGCCTCATGCACGGCGCCTCGTACCGGGGCGACGGCGCTACCGCCCTGCGGGCCCTCGCCGACGACTACGAGTTGCGCCTCCGCAAGGCGTTCGCCGAGGCTGGGTGAGCTCCGGCCTCCGGCGCGGTGGGCGGCCAGGTTCTCACCCTCCCGAGTACTGCGATTCAAGCACCAGGTCCTTGATGAGAGATTGGTACTCCACATGGGCATCATGCTCGATGGTGCGCCAGGTCTTGCCCTCCTGGGCCCTCATGTAGGAACGGTAGGCCGGCGCGCCGGGGACCTTGATGTTGTCAGCCACGACGACCGAACCGGGATGCAGCCACCCCCGGCTCAGGATCCGCTCGAGGTCGGGAAGATAGGCAGCCTTGTCGTGGTCGACGAAGACGAAGTCCAGCGTCCCACCGCCAAAGCCATGCTCCGATTCGAGCCGGTCCAGTGTCTTACCGCCGTCCGCCAGGCGCCCGACGACGACCGTCAAGCGGCTGCCAACGTCGGCGTGGTCCCAAATGCGGCGTGCGATGTCTGCGTTCGCCTCAACGGGCTCGACCGAGTAGAGCCGTGCTTCCTCGGGCATGACGCGGGCGATGCGCAGAGCGCTGTAACCGCAGTACGTCCCAAGCTCCAATAGCCGTCGAGGGTGGACGCGTGCCACAGCGCGATCGAGAATCTCGCCCTTCTCGTCCCCCACGTTCATCATCACGCTGCGCCGGTAGCAGAAGTCGTCGATCACCCGGATCGTGTCGTCGATGTCGCCCTTCCGAGCGTGACCGACGACGTAGCGGGCCAACGCTTCCTCACGTCCGTCGCCTACCTGCCAATGAGTAGTCAGGTGTCTGGCGCCGAAGGCCATCCGCAGGGCCGACCACCGCAGGAAAGGGAGTCGCTTGCCCCCGATCTCCGTAAGCCTTGTCACTGCGCCGACCTCCATTCCTTGGGGGTGTCACCCGGACGGAATGGCAGCACCGTCCGAGCTGCTCGTCAACAGTGACCTCGGCAGACCCGACATGGGTGCACGGGGTGTGCCGAACCACACAGGGTAAGTTGAAAGATAGCGACAGTGCGCCGTATGCTCCCGCCGTGCGGGCGATCGGGGGCGGCTGATGGCCGGCGAACGGTACGTCATCCTCGGGCTCGCGCACCCTCGGGCGGCCTGGTTCCGCACCGTCGCCCAGTGGGCGCACGCCTCGTCGATACCGGTCGAGCTGGTCAAGTGCCTGTCGGCGGAGGAGCTGCGGGCGAGGTTGGGCTCGGGCCGAGCCTTCTCGGCGGCGATCGTGGACTCGAGGGTCGCCGCCCTCGACCGGGATCTCGTCGACGAGATGAGCCGGGCGAGGTGTCCGACGCTGGTGGTCGAGGAACGGCGCCATCGGAGCGACTGGCTGGCGCTGGGAGCTGCTGCCGTCCTCTTCGACGGCTTCGCCCGGGAGGAGCTGCTCAGGGCGCTCGCCGCCCACGCCACGCCCATTGCCGTAGGGAATCAGGTGCCGGGAACGCTCGACGGCGTGGCGAGCGGCGATCCTGGCGGCGCGGTCGTCGCCATATGCGGTCCGGGGGGGACCGGCGCCTCGACGGTCGCGATCGCGCTCTGCCAGGGCCTCGCCGAGGACAAGCCGGGGGGCGCGAGCGAGCGCGGTCCGGTCATCCTGGCCGACCTCGCCCGCCGTGCCGAGCAGTCGATGCTGCACGATGCGGGCGACATCGTCCCCAGCGTCCAGGAGCTGGTGGAGGCGCACCGCAACGGACAACCGGATCGTGACGCCGTCATGGCCCTCACCTTCGTCGTCGAGGAGCGCGGCTACCACCTGCTCCTCGGGCTGCGGCGTTCGTCGGCCTGGGCGGCGTTACGTCCGCGGGCATTCGAAGCGGCGTTCACGAGCTTGCGCCATACCTTCTCGACGGTCGTCGCCGATGTGGAAGCCGATGTCGAGGGTGAGCGCGACGGGGGCTCCCTGGACGTCGAGGAGCGCAACGTCATGAGCCGAACCGCGATGCAAGAGGCAGACGTGGTCCTGGTGGTGGGCGGGCCCGGCATGAAGGGCATCCACTCACTGGCGCGAGTCGTCACTGACCTGCTCGGTGTCGGCGTCCCCGGCCAGTGCGTGGTCCCCGTGGTCAACCGGGCGCCGCGCTCACGCCGCTTGCGCGCTGAGCTGGCGGCCGCCCTGGCGGCGCTCGTGGAGTCGGGCGCGGTGAGGGAGCCGCACGGCCCCCACGAGCTCACTGGCGATGGTGCTCGCACCATCGAGCGGGCCCGCATCGCCTCGCCCGTCTTTCTGCCCGAGCGACGGATCGAGGAGTGTCTGCGCGATGGGATCTGCCTTCCGTCCCAGTTGACGGCGCCGCTGACCGGAGCGGTCCGAGCGGTACTGGCGCGCAACGGTGATCGGACTCGCCGCTCCACCGGCCCGGAGGCGGTGGTGCCCGGATCGCTCGGCCATTGGGGACCCGACGACCACGGCGCAGGTGCGGACGCCGAGGCGCTCGGTTGACCGTCGTCGAAGGGCAGGCCTCGCTCGGAATGCTCTGGGCAAACTGGAACACGTTGCCCGGGTCGTAGGCCCGCTTCACCTAGGGAACGAGCACGATCTTGCCCTGGGTGTGGCCTGCGGCCAGAGAGCGATGGGCAGCGGCCACGTCTGAGAGGGGGTACGCGGCGCTCACCAGAACTTCAAGCTGGCCGCCCTCGGCCTGCTCGACCAGCTTGGCGCGGGCGGCAGCACGGATCTCGGTGCCGGGGTCGGCACCTGGCGCACCTCCGAGAACCCTGAGGCCGAGCTCGAACCCGCGCTGAACGGCGACGAGAGTGGCGATCCGGTCGCGCGCTGGGACCAGGGCGGTCGAGACGTCGATCGCCTCGGTGGTGCCGACGGCATCTATCGCGGCCTGGACGCCGTCAGGCGCCAGGTCCCGGATCCTCTCGACGAGCCCGTCGCCGTAGGTAACCGGCTCGGCCCCGAGCTGTCGCAGGTAGGCGTGGTGTCCGTCGCTTGCAGTGGCGATGACCTGGGCCCCAAGGTTGATGGCCAGCTGCACGGTCATGAGTCCCACGCCCCCTGACGCTCCATGGATCAGGACCGTGTCTCCCGCGGCGACACCCGTCACCTGAAGCGCATGGACCGCCGTCGCCCCGACAAGCAGGAGCCCGCCGGCCTGCTCGAAGGAGAACGTCGACGGTTTACGGACCACTGCAGACCCCGGCACGACGACCTCGCTGGCATAGCCGCCCGTGATGCGGAAGGCGATCACCTCGTCTCCGGGGTGAACAGGGCCCTCTGCTCCTGCGGCGCCGTCGCCCACGGCGGTGATCACGCCAGCGGCCTCGAGACCGAGGCGGATCGGCAGTTGCGCGGGATCTCCTCCGAACGCGCCGCTGTACATCTTGTAGTCGACCGGATTCGTTCCCGCGGCGCGTACCTGGAGGAGGACCTCACCGGGGCCGGGATCTCGAACTGGCGTGTCCACCACGGCCAGGACCTCGGGTCCCCCGAATGCCGTCGCTATCACGGTCGCGGCCACGTACTCGGCCAACGAGGGCGGCCGATCGCCCATTCCCCGTCGTCCGCCCCTGCCAAGTGCTGTCGCCGCGATGCCACGTGCGCTGCCGTGGATGCCGGCGCGCCGTCAGCTCGAGGCACGACTGGGCGGTTTCAACCGCCTTGAGCCACTCTGGCGCTTACCGGCGGGGCCGGGTGGCGTCTGGTTCGTCTCACCGGACCTGGGGGATGGGTCTTGGCTACAATCCCGGCGGGTTCCCGACCGCGATGGTTGGGGAAAGGGGGGTTTCAGATGTCGGTTGCCAGCACCACTTCGCTCGAGGTGGGGTTCAAGGGCCAGCTCGTCCGCCCGGCGGACGCACCGTACGACGAGCTTCGCGCCGTCTTCAACGGCATGATCGATCGGCGTCCGGCGCTCATCGCCCGCTGCACCGACGTGCACGACGTCGCTGAAGTCGTGAGGTTCGCCCGCGACTCTGCCCTTCCCCTGGCCGTCTATGGCGGCGGCCACGGTGTGACTGGCAACGCAGTCTGCGACGACGGCGTCGTCGTCGACTTGCGGCCGATGAAGCGTCTCAACGTGGACGCAGAAGCCCGCACCTGCCGGGCCGATGCGGGACTGACGTGGGGTGAGCTCGACGCGGCGACGCAAGAGCACGGACTGGCTGTCACCGGAGGCAGGGTGTCCACGACAGGAATTGCGGGCCTCGTGCTGGGGAGCGGGTCGGGATGGCTCGAGCGCATGTGTGGCTTCACGGTGGACAACGTGATGTCCGTGGAGATGGTGACCGCCGATGGCCAGGTTGTCACTGCGTCCGAGAGCGAGAACGAGGAGCTCTTCTGGGGTACTCGCGGTGGAGGCGGGAACTTCGGCGTCGTCACCTCTTTCGAGTTCCGCCTCCATCCGGTCGGGCCAATGGTCCTGGGCGGGATGCTGATGTACCCCGCGCCGATGGCAGCGGCGGTGCTTCGCAACTTCCGGGACGTCATGGCAGGCGCGCCCGATGAGGTCGGCGGTGGCGTGGCTCTCATCACTGCGCCGCCGGAGGAGTTCGTCCCCGAGCCCGTGCGCGGCCAGCCGGTGGTTGGTGTCATCCTCTGCTACGCCGGGTCTGTCGAAGACGGCGAGGAGGCCATGCGGCCGCTGCGGGAGTTCGGCCCGCCGGCCATGGACATGGTGCAGCCGATGCCCTATCTGGCCGTGCAGAGGTTGATCGACCCGGCCAACCAGAAGGGAATGCGCAACTATTGGACTGCCGAGTTCCTTGCCGGCCTGCCAGACGCGGCGGTCGAGACGATATGCCGGTACCACCTGTCCAACCCATCACCGCTGACGCAGATCGTCCTCATGCCCGGCGGCGGTGCGGTCGCGCGGGTCCCGGACGATCGCATGGCTATCGGCCAACGTCGGGCCCCGTTCAACATTCACATCCTGTCGATGTGGGCGGAAGCTGCTGAGGACGAGGCCAACGTGGCCTGGACGAAGGAGTTCGACGCGGCGATCAAGCCGTTCTCCACCGGACGGGTCTACCTGAACTTCATCGGCGACGAGGGTGAAGACCGTGTGAAGGCGGCGTTCGGCCCGGAAACCTACGCGCGGCTACAGAAGCTGAAGGAACGCTACGACCCGGGAAACCTCTTTCGCCTCAACCAGAACATAAGGCCAGCGGGCTCAGCGACTGGGTAGCTGCAGTACTGGGCTAGCTAGGCCGCTTGGTCTCGCAGGTAACGGGCCACCTCGTTGTCCAGGATGCTCGGGTCTGCCTCGCCTCGCAGCATGCGCCGCAGCTCCGGGTTAGGGGCTGGCGCGCTCCGGATGTAACCGTTCGCGATGAACTCAGCCACCTTTGCACGAAGGTCACCCGCGGCCAGGACCTCTGCCATCCCTTCCTCGTTCAACTGGCCGGCCTCGACCGCCGCCTGCATGACGTTTGTGGCCTTCTGGAGTACCTGTGGTTCGGACATCTGGTCCACCCACCGACGGCCAACTTTCCGGGCGACGAGGACGCGGGCCACCTCCTCCGCCAGGTCGGTTCCATCGTCCTCGGCGAGCCCTCGGAGGGCTACTACCTGCTCATCTGCGGGTACCACCTCTAGGGCCTCGATCGCTCGCCGGAAGGCCTCTGGCGCATCCTCCCACGTGGTCATCGTTCTCCCCTCGTGGTTGTTGTTCTGAAGACCGTGACCGCTCGCACGACTCCAACCGCGATCAGAGCATGGCAGGCGAAGCATGACTGACCCGGGAGACGGCGGTGACCCACGGCTTCGACGGAGATGACGGGGCTCAGCCGCCTCTCCCGGGCTACACAGCGTATCGACGGGTCGGTGGCTTTTGTGCGCGCCCCGGGCTCTGATGGAGGGCGACTGGAAGGCATTTGACCAGCCGTCAGCGATGATGCGGACCTTACTGTCCCGTATTCCGGGCTCCTGGGTCCGGCGACTCGATCTGTTCCATGAGCTCCAGGCGGATCCCGCCGGGCGCATTGACGAAGGCGATCCGGCGCTTCCCGAAGGCGCCTTCGACGACCTCGGGTCCAAACACCACCTCGTGTCCCTCCAACTCGTGGTCGAGGTCGTCGGTGAGAAGCGCCGGATGGAGGAATCCCTCATCGGGCAACTCCACCTTGTCCTCATAGATCGCCCGCGTGAAGAGAGTGATCATCACCGGGCCGAGGTGGACGTCGGCTCGCTCGCTGCCCCGCCACGTCATCCGGTCGCGCACCTCGCCGCCTGCCTTCTCGTAGAAAGCGCAGGCGGAGTCGAGATCAGCCACTTTCACCGCCAGGTTCGCCATGCCTATGACTGCCATGCTGGCATCCCTTCGCATCCATTCGCACCGATCGACGCTACCGCGCCGGCGGGCATCGAGGACTACCGGGTTCGTGAGGCTGGTTACTTCTTCTTCGTTCCCCGTTGAGTGCGCACCGCGGAGTTGGCCGCCACCGCGGCGCGGATGAGCTGCTTGAAGGCAGCCTCGTTGATCTTCTCGCCTTCGCGAAGGTCGATCGCACGCCGCGTGTTCCCGTCCAGGCTGGAGTTGAAGAGCTTCTTCGGGTCTTTGATGGAGGCTCCACGAAAAAAGGTGAGCTTGACGACCTGCTTGTACGCTTCCCCCGTGCAGACGCCGCCGTCATGGGACCAGACGGGGACCCCGGAGGATCGTGGCTTCTCCCATTTCCACTCCTCCTGGATGTCGGGGTCGGCATCGTGGATGAGCTGACGGACATGAGCGAGGGTCGCTCCTCTCCAATCCCCTAACCCTTGAATCCGCTTGGTGATGTTCGCTGAAGCGGCCTTGCCATTCGGACGAATTGGCGGATTCATGATCTCTCCTATCCTCGCTCTAGCCCAAGGGCGGAGGCGGACCGTACCGCGCCGCGCTGCCCCCTTACACCTCGTCGCAGCAAGGGCCCCAGGCTCAAATCTAACCCGCCGGCCAGCGCCCACGGATCGAGAAGGGGGCCGCTCGACGGCGACCGTGAGCCGCCCGGGCGCCGGAACCGCACCATCAGACGCTCGGTTGTCACGCCGGCGGTCGCGGAGGTAGCCGCCGGGAGGGGGACAAGCCCAACTGCGATGCCGACGCCGGGCTCTGAGGCCTGGCGCGGGGGAGCGGGCTTCTTCGTCGAGGGTCTACCTCCATGCGGCGATGCCGCGACCATCGACTGCGGGAAATTGCCCGAATGTTCACTTCAAGGTCGAAAAGCCGTCATCTGCCCCCTTTAGTGTCCCCGGCCGGGCCCCCGTGTCCGCCGTGCGGGCCACTCGGCGAGTCGCCGCCCAGGCGACAGCACCGACAGACGACGATCACCCGACAGGAGAGTGCACCGCATGCCCGGCATCACCGGTCTTGTCCGACGAGCGGCTCTCGCCGCCGCTGCCGTCGGCGCAGTCGTGGTCCCCGCCGTGGCGGCAACATCTGCCGTCGCGGCCACGCCGCCGCCCGCCACATCGGCTGCGGGCCCGGCGTCGGCGGCCCATTACGACCACGTCTTCGTGGTCATGGAGGAGAACCACGGCTTCTCCGACGTGATCGGTAACCCCGCGGCGCCGAATCTCAACGCCTTGGCCGACCGGTACGGGCTGGCGACCTCTTACTACGGCATCGGGCACCCCAGCGAGCCCAACTACGTGGCCCTCCTGGGTGGGTCGACCTTCGGGGTCGCCAGCGACAACCCCTACTACGTCAACAGCGTGCACGAGCGCAGCCTCGTCTCGCAGATGGACCAGGCCG
Source organism: Acidimicrobiales bacterium (assembly GCA_036270875.1). NCBI lineage: Bacteria > Bacillati > Actinomycetota > Acidimicrobiia > Acidimicrobiales > Acidimicrobiales bacterium. Next base: position 14,019 of record DATBBR010000028.1, on the reverse strand, counting down.
GCATCTCCTGGAAGGCCTACCTGCAGGGCCTTCCACACCCCGGCTACCAGGGCATCTGCTATCCGGCCTTCTGCAACGGGACTCCCGACAAGGACCCGCTGTACGTGTCCAAGCACAACCCGGTCGCCAACTTCACCACCTCGTGGAACGCGGCAGACCGATCCCGTCAGGTACCCGCCGAGCAGCTCGGGACCGACCTGGCGGCAGGGCATGTGCCGTCGCTCGGGCTCATCGTTCCCGACGAATGCCACGACCAGCACGGAGATCCGCCGTACTGCCTCGACTCGGGCAGCGCGGGCGGAAGCGACCCGCAGGACCAGCGCCTTGTGGCCACGGGCGACCAGTATCTTGGCCAGCTCATGACCGGCATCACCTCGGCGCCTTTTTGGAGCAAGGGCAACAACGCCGTCGTCGTGACCTACGACGAGGGCAACGACAACGGCGGCTGCTGCGGTGCCAACCCCGGGGGCGGCCGGGTGGCCACGGTGGTTGTAACCAGCCACGGTCCCCGCCACGTGCAGGATGCCACGCCCTACAATCACTACTCGCTGCTGGCCACCGTGCAGCGCAACTTCGGACTGGGGTGCCTGGCCGCCACCTGCGACACCTCTACGGTCACACCGATGACCCGCCTGCTGGTCCCGAGCGGACAGACGGCACAGCCGTATCAGACGCTCCAGACTCCGGCCTTCCCGACCCCTACTCCAACCCCGACGTCGGAGCCAGTGACCACCTCGACGGCGACCGGCAGCGGCGGAGGGTGGACCGTTGAACCCGCCCCCGTTTTGGGCAAGAACGACAACAGCTTCGGCGGGGTGTCGGCGGCCTCGCCCAACGATGTCTGGGCGGTAGGGAATTACATCGCCGACGCTCCCGGTACCAACCCCGACGCCACCCTGACCCTGGCCGCTCACTGGGACGGACACCGCTGGGCTTCAACGCCGACCCCCAACGCGGGGCCCAACTTCTCGACGCTGTTCGGCGTCGCCTCCACGTCCAGCCAGGCGTGGGCAGTCGGCACTGCACTGGGTGACGGCTACACCTCGCAGGCCATTGTCGAGCACTGGGACGGCTCGGCCTGGAGCCTCCAGACCATCCCCACCATCGCCGGTCAGCGCAGCCTGCTCTACGGCGTGACCGCCGTGTCCCCTCATGATGTCTGGGCCGTCGGCCTCCAGCAGGACAACGCCGGGAGGTTCGCCACTCTCGTCGAGCACTACGACGGGCACAGTTGGACGCTGGTCCCCGCCATCGACCCGGGCAAGGCCGGCAACGCCTTCTATGCCGTAGCGTCGGGCGGTCAAGATGACGTCTGGGCGGTCGGCCAGCGCAACGACCCCACCGCCGACAGGGCCCTCGTCGAGCACTTCGACGGCCACGGCTGGTCCGTGGTCGAGAACGCGGCTGGCGCGCCCTCCGGGCTGCTCGACGCTGTCACGGTCCAGAACGGGCGGGTGCTGGCCGCCGGCCAGACCGATGACGCGATACAGGAGGCCCACCCGTTGGTGGCCGAAGCACGGAGCGGGAGCGTCGCATACCAGGTACTCACCGGGGTCGGCGGCCCGTTCAGCAACCTCAACGGGATCACACTCGACCGCAACGGCCAGGAGTGGGTGACGGGCACGACCTTCGATCCCAAGGGCACGTACGACGGCGCACCCGGTGGCGTGCAGCAGACCCTGGTCGCCACCTCCGACCGCTCTGGATGGCATGCGGTGGCGGCGCCCAGCCCTGGCACCGCTGACCGGGTTCTCGGCCAGGTCGTCCCCAGCGGCGACGACCTGATCACCGTCGGCTACTTCAAGGAACCCAACGCGCGCCAACCCCTGGTGGAGATCGGTCATGGGTCCTGACGGCTCCGCGGTTTCGGCACCGAGAGGCCACGCGGGCTCAGGCCACTGTGATTCTGCCCTTTGGCTTCAGAGTCCGTCAGGGCGAGGGCGGGGTTCCCGTTGGCAAGGGGAAGCCCGCCGATTGAGCCCAGGTCGGATTGATGACGTAGCTGCCAGCGGCGACGGTGCCAGATCGTGCCCCCGCGCTGGGCCGCGAGCGCGGGATCACTCCTCTTGTTCTGCCGCCAGCTTCAACATCCAGCGCGACCACACGTCGCTTGGATCTTCGCCTCGGCGGTGAGCGTGATCCTCGACCATGCCGCTGAGAACTACGGCTGCGGCTTCGAGGATCGCGCGTCCGGCCGCCGGTAGCGTGTCGACGCTACCCATGCGCTGGCGCCAATCAGCAAAGCTTTCGGGTCCGTCCAAGTAGGCCGTCACGTACTCGCATTGCTGGCGTAGCGCCTCGGTCTCCGCCAAATCGGTCTCCTCCCCCTACCCGTACCTTCGACGGTAGACCTGTTGCGCTGAAGCTGGAAGGCCCGGGTCGCCAATGGCCGGCCGGTTATGGACAAATTGTGGCGCATTGTGGCGATCTGTCGGAGGGCCGCAGGACACGCTCGCCCGCGGCGGTCTTGCTGCGGTGGCTGGAGGCGTGCTGAGGGTGTCGGCGCCGGCAGCGCGTGCCGCCGCCGCGAGCCCGCGAACGTCTGTGGCGTTCCGCCGCAGCCGCGACCGTGCTTGTACAGGCTCGCCGCGACTACTGCCGTGCGACCAGCGAAGCCGCGGCCTGTCTGATGAGGTCGGCCACCGCCGCCGGTTGCGACACGTAGATGGCATGGCTCCCTTGAACGTCGACCACGGTTGAGCCGGCACGCTCGGACATGGCCCGCTGGGCCGGCGGCGGGATCATCCGGTCCTCGGTTGTAAGTAGGTACCAGCTCCGCTTGGTCTGCCAGGCGGGCTCGGTGATCTGGCCACCCAGGGCGTCCACGCCCCACGGGACCTGCGAGTCGGCCATGAATGCGGCCTCATCCGCGGGCACATCGCCAGCGAACGACGCGTGGAACTTCTCCCGGTCCAGGAGCAGAAAGCCGTCCCTCGGCGGCAGGATCGGTGGCATCGGCGCATCGGACGGCAGGTTGGCGAGGAGGCTGTTCACGGACTCGCCCTTGTCGGGCGCGAACGCCGCGATGTAGACGAGAGCCGCAACGTTGGGGTCGGTTCCCGCCTCGGTGATTACGGCGCCACCGTAGGAGTGGCCAACGAGCACGACCGGGCCGTCCTGCGCGTCGATGACCCATCGTGTCGCGGCGACATCACCCTCGAGCGACAGGGTAGGGTTCTGCACGACGCTGACGTGATAGCCGTCCTGCTTGAGTAGGTCGTAGACCCCTCGCCACCCGGACCCGTCCACGAAGCCGCCGTGCACGAGCACGACGTTCGGGTTTGCTGAGCTTGTCGCCATGATGATCTCCTCGCTCTCGGACGTTTGGGGGGGCATTTCGGCAGCAAGCCGCTCCAATCTCGCCCATCTACGATCGTCGGCGGCGCCCGATGTCACGTTCTCAGGAAGGCCAGCAGGTCGGCGTTGATCGTCTCCGCTTGCGTAGTGGGCATGCCGTGCGGGAAGCCCTTATAGGTCTTCAGCGTGCCGTTCTTCAGAAGCTTCGCGGACAACGGACCGGCGTCAGCATAGGGAACGATCTGGTCGTCATCGCCATGCATAACTAGCACCGGCACAGAGATCTTCTTCAAGTCTTCGGTGAAGTCGGTCTGTGAGAAGGCAACGATGCCGTCGTAGTGTGCCTTGGCGCCGCCCATCATCCCCTGGCGCCACCAATTTTCGACGATTGCTTCCGACGCCTGAACGCCCGGGCGGTTGAAGCCATAAAAAGGTCCGGCCGCTAGGTCGCGATAGAACTGAGGGCGATTGGCGGCGACTTGGGCCTGAAAGCCATCGAATACTTCTTTGGGGAGGCCTCCCGGATTGGCTGGGGTCTTCACCATCAGCGGGGGCACTGCGCTTATCAGCGCCGCCTTGGCCGCCCGGCTCCCGCCGTGCCGTGCCAGGTAACGCGCGACCTCGCCGCCACCAGTGGAATGACCAACGTGAACCGCGTCCGTGAGATCGAGTTGAGTCGTCAACGCCGCAAGGTCATCGGCATAATGGTCCATGTCGTGGCCGTCCCCGGTCTGGGTGGACCGGCCGTGGCCGCGCCGGTCGTGGGCGATGACGCGATAGCCGTGCTGGAGGAAGAACAGCATCTGCGCGTCCCAGTCATCGGCCGATAGAGGCCATCCGTGGCTGAACACAATCGGCTGGCCGATTCCCCAGTCCTTGTAGAAGATCTTGGTGCCATCGGCCGTAGTGATCGTGTCCATCTGGCGCCTCTCTTTTTTGACTGCGAGCATGTACCGCTCGTCCAGCATCAGTAGATCTGCTCTAGGGACTGCCCCCGACGCGCCCCACCAGCGCATCCTTTGTGATTCCGTATCGCATCAGGACTGAGCCGTCGCGATCGAGGTCGATGGGGTCGGGAAGCTGCGACATGATCTCGTCGATCAGGGCTTCGTCGTAGTTGGCCCGACGCAGCACAGCTATGGCTCGGGACTTCGGGTAGCTGGTCGGAGAGTCCATCGGTCGCCTCCTCTCCTAATCGACCAGACCCGCTAGCGATGGACGGTAAGGCAGAGGCGCCGGAAGCCTGCCGCTTGTCCTGGACCTCATGCCTCAACCGACAGTACCCCGGGTTGAGCGGCTACGTCGCCGATCTGCCAGTTGAACAGGGCGCCGTAGGCGGCGCCCAGCGGGAGTGGGCACCGAACGTGTTTTTCACCTTTTCTTCCTTTTGCTGCCACCACGGTGTTGCCTGAGACCGGCGGGCAGGGCAGCTCGAGTCAGCTCCAAGCAGTAGCGGCCCCGGATATCAACCCTGCTCGCGGGCTGCGAGGCTGGGCCGGGATCGGGTTAACGGCACAGCTCGACGATCAGACGAGCGTGGCCGTGAGTGCTCGCCGCAGCTCAAGGCGATCATCAAAGAAGACGGTCCGAGCTCCGACCGTCTGCACCATTTCATGGCCACGACCGGCAATGAGGACGCCGTCACCAGGACGGGCCAGCTCCACGGCCCGTACGATGGCCTCGGCCCGGTCGAGCTCCACAACGTGCTCCGCCCTGCAGGCGCCAGCGCTTGCTCCGGCCATGATGTCGGCGACGATGGCGGAGGGATCCTCGGTGTATGGGTCGTCCGTCGTCACGATGACCAAGTCGGCCTCGCTGGCCGCCACCTCCCGCATCAGTGGTCGCTTACCGCGGTCGCGATCGCCGGGGGCACCGAAGACAAGGATCGTCCGTCCCTTTACCAGATTACGAAGGCACCGAAGTGCCGCCCTCAAGCCATCGGGGTTGTGCGCGAAGTCCACCATCGCCACGAAGGGCTGACCGACATCGATCACCTCGAGCCGTCCGGGGACCCCTGGGAAGTCGGCCAGGGCCTCGGCCGCCTCTCCAACGGCCACGCCGAGAAGGTCGGCCGTGGCCAGGGCCGCTACTGCGTTCTGGACATTGTGCGCCCCGGGCAGGGGCAGCATTGCGGAGACTTCGCCGACGGGGCTGCCAACGCTGAAGCGGCTCCACCCAGAACCAAGCTCCGCGTGGGTTACCCGCCAGTCCGCGTCGGGTGCTCCCATAGCCGACACTGCTGTGGCGGGACCGGTGGCGGCGGCCGCCACATCGCGGCCAGCGGGATCGTCGATGTTGATCACCGCTGCAGCACAGCGATCAGCACTGAAGAGCGACGCCTTGCAGGCCAGGTAGGCCTCGGGCCCTCCGTGGAAGTCGTAGTGGTCGCGCCCGAGGTTGGTGAACACTCCTACTGCGAAGCGAGTCCCGCTCACCCTTCCGAGCGCGAGCCCGTGGCTCGAGACCTCGACGACTGCCGAGTCGCAACCCTCCTCGACCATGCCCGCCAGCAGAGCCTGGAGATCCGGTGCTTCTGGGGTGGTGAGGGTGCTCGACCTGACCCGTTGGCCGACGACAGTGTCGATCGTCGTAACCCGTCCAACGGTGCGACCGGTCGCCCTGAGGAGATGATCGGCGAGGTAGCTCGTCGTCGTCTTGCCGTTTGTGCCAGTCACGCCTACCACGTCGAGGCGCTCCGATGGGCGTCCGTATACCAGCGAGGAGATGGGGCCGGCAAGGGCGCGGGGGTTGCTGACGGTGATGGTCGGCAGGCGAGCGCTGCGCCGGTCGCTGACCATGGCGATCGCTCCCCGGTCCGCCGCCTCGGTATGGAAGGTCGCGCCGTGGACCCTATGGCCCGGCAGGCCAAGGTAGAGATCGCCCGGGCTGACCCTCCGTGAGTCGAGGGCCACACCCCTGACGGGCGTCGCCTCGGTTACGGAAGCCGGCAAGCGGACGCCAACCTGGCTGCAGACGTCGCCGAGCGTGACTCCATGGGTTGATGGGCGCCGGGTAGGAGACATTGCGTGAACGGCCCTATCGCGCCGTGCGCCGAGGTTGTCGCCCAATTGCACCGGTCATGGGATGGTCACCTGGTCTGTTGTTGCGCAAGCCCGTACCCATCGCTGTTCCGCCGCGTTGGCACACGGCGAACCGGTCCCTGCGGCAGAGTGCCCATGGCCAGCACAGCTGGCGCTCAGGGCATGCCCAGGGGAAGCTACCCAGACCGGGTGTCGCGGAAGTTGACAACCGGGAAATGATCATTGAACTCTCGCCCTCGGCGACGCTGTCGCGGCCCAGCTGGTGGTGCCGCGCAAGAGGTCGCCGGGATGCGGGTGCGAGGAGCGCAGTGCCGATCGAGTCGCGGGCCTATTCCGCCGTCGGAATCCACACCCCGTGATTGCATAGGCCCGTAGCTCCGGCTCCGTGCATCGCCGCCGTTCATGTACTGGACACCGAGCCGTCACCCGGTGGGGTTATGGTCACGGGTGATGGCGATCTCCGCCCGACAACGTGAGCGCGTCGTCGCACTGGAGGGGTGCTTCAACTTTCGCGATCTGGGCGGCTACGAGACCGCCGACGGTCGCAGCGTCCGATGGCGACGCTTGTTCCGGGCCGACGGGCTCCATCGCCTGACCGAGTCCGACCAACGTGACCTCGCGAAGCTGGGACTTCAGACGGTCATCGACCTACGAAGCCAAGGCGAGCTAGCCGAGCGCGGCTCGATCGCCTGGTCAGCGCCGGGCCTGGCCTACCACCACCTGCCCATGAGTGAGGTGCTTCCCGATCAGGAGGAGCTGCCGTCCTGGGTCGACGCCACCTACGCCGCGTCTCGCTATGCCGAGCTGCTGGGCCAAGGCAGGGAGGCAGTGACCGAGGCACTGGCCGTGCTCACCGACCCGGCTGCCTACCCGGCGGTGTTCCACTGTGCGGCCGGGAAGGATCGCACCGGGATCCTTTCCGCCCTCATCCTCGGGCTGCTCGGGGTGTCGGACCAGTTGATCGTGTCCGACTACGCCCTCAGCCGGGCGGGCATGATTCGTTTCGTTGATTGGCTCCGGAGCAACTATCCAGGCGCCAGCGAACAGCTCGAGCGGAGCTCGGCGGCCATCCTCGCCGCCGAGCCCGAGACCATGGCACTCTTCCTCGAGCGGTTCCACTCCGATCACGGTTCGTTCGAGGACTACGCCGCCTCCCTGGGCATGGCCAGCGCGGTGGCCTACCTGCGGCTGGCGCTCCTCGACCCATGACCTGTTTTAGCGGCAGCGATCGAGTCAAGTCGACGAGCTTCTCGGTGCGCCGTCAGGTGTCCGCTCGGACATAGACGTCGTCGTGGCACTGCTGCGCGCGTTCACCGTGACGTGAGGGCTGGCCTCCAGCCTCCGATGGCGCGAGCCTGGTCCAGATCGCGCCTCCGGCGGCGTCCGCGTATCGCCGTCTGAGGTGGACAGCCAAATGGGGATCCGGAGGTGTCCATGGTGCGGAACGACGAGTTTGACGTGATCGTGATCGGTGCTGGGCCGGCCGGGGAGATCGCGGCCGTGCGTGCGGCTCGGGGTGGGCTGACTACGGCCGTCGTCGAGCGGCGCCTGGTCGGCGGCGAGTGCAACTACTACGGGTGCGTCCCGAGCAAGGCGCTTCTGTGGCCCATGGAGCTGGCAGCCGCGGTGGGCCGGATGCCCGGGCTGAGCCTGGACGGTCCCATCGACGCCGTCTCCGTGGAAGCTCGCCGCGACGATTTCGTGGGTCACTACGAGGACGCTCCCCAGGTGAGCTTTGTGGAGAAGATTCCGGCCACCTTCGTCCGAGGCCAGGGCAGCCTGGCCGGGCCCAGGCGGGTCGACGTACGAGAGCCCGACGGTAAGACCCGGGCGCTTCGCGCTCGCCACGCGGTCGTCCTTGCCACCGGCACCGATCCCGTGATTCCCGACGTGCCCGGCTTGGCGGCGGCGGCTCCGTGGACGAATCGGGAGTCGACCAGCGTCCACCGGGTGCCCAGGCGTCTGGCCGTGATCGGCGGTGGTCCGGTCGCCTGTGAGATGTCTCAGGCGCTTCGTGCCCTCGGTGCCGAGGATGTGACCATGCTGGTCCGCGACGACCGCCTGCTCGTTCGGCACGAGCCCTTTGTTGGTGAACTGGTGGCCGGGTCCTTTCATGAGTCGGGTATCGCCGTGCGCTTCGGCCGCTCGGCCGTCCGGGTGGAGCGTCCGGCTCCCGAGGGAGCCGCGGACATCGAGATCGACGACGGCTCCCGCCTCGAGGTGGACGAGATCCTCGTGGCCACCGGCCGGCGAGCCAACACTGCTGACATGGGCCTGGACACGGTGGGCCTTGAACCGAACGGACCCATCGATGTGGACGCCAGCATGCGGGCAGCAGGGATCCCCGACGGGTGGCTGTACGCGGTCGGCGACACCAACGGACGCAACCTGCTCACCCACATGGGCAAGTACCAGGCCCGGATTGCCGGCGAGGTGATCGCGGCACGGGCCACGGGCGCCCCCGATAACCGTCCGGGCATGCGTGACATCGCCGACGACCTCGGCGCTCCCCAGGCCATCTTCACCGACCCCCAGGTCATCGCTGTGGGGCGCACGGAGGCCACGGCCCGCGCCGAGGGCTTTGCGGTCCGGGCCGTGGAATACGACATCGGCGCCGTCGAAGGCGCCGCCCTCCAGGCAGATGGCTACACGGGTCGGGCGAAGATGGTGGTCGACGAGGATCGCCAGGTGCTCTTGGGCGTCACGTTCGTCGGCCCAGGGGTGGTCGATCACCTCCACGCGGCGACTATCGCGGTCACTGCCGAGGTCCCGCTCGACCGTCTCTGGCATGCCGTTCCTGCGTTCCCGACCACCAGCGAGATCTGGCTCGAGCTCCTCGAGGCCTACGGGCTTTGAGGACCCTGACTCGTGGAGACCGGAGGTTCCAACCATGCCCGTGGCCACCCCGGAGCGCTACGCCGACATGCTCGACAGGGCCAAGACAGGGCGCTACGCGTGACTGGCTATTCCAGGCCATGCCAGGTCGAGAAGGTGATCGACCGCCGCTGGACTTGTCGGACGATGACCTATCAGTAGGCGGAGCCAAAGGGGTCCATAGAGCACGTCGAGCGCGTCATCGATGTTGAGGTCGGATCGCAGCTCGCCAGCAGCAATTCCTTCGGAAATGGTGGCCGCCCCTCGTGCTCGGCGGTGAGCAAAGAACCGGCGGCGGAAGTCCTCGGCCAGGGCCAGGTCGCTTTGTGCGTCAGCGACGAGCTCCTTGATGAGCTGCCCTTGCCGTGAGGCGAACAGTCGCGCGACGCGGCGCATCTGGAGACGGATCACCTCGCGAGTCGAGTCCGGTGTGTCAGCGGGCTCAGGGTCAGTCAGTTCGATGAGCGCGTCCAGGATGACGGCGGATTTGGAGGGCCACCACCGATAGATGGTTTGCTTGCCGACCCCGGCCGCGGCGGCGATTCCATCGACAGTCACCGCCCGCGGGCCCAGTTCGCAGACTAGGTCACGAGCGTTGTCCAGCACGCGACGTCGAGCGGACTCGTCGCGGGTTCTCGCCATGCGAGGAGTCTAGCGCGGTCTTTGGAATACAAGACGCTCAGTCTCTGTTGGGGGGGCCGAAGGTGGTGAGTGACGACGCAAGCTTCGTTCATGGCGCTGTACTCGCCGCCGACGGCGGCCCGTTCCGCGACCTGACGAAACGTGGCCGCGGTCTCCGGTGTCGGCCTGATCTCCGCCAGCACGACGACTGCAGCCGCCTTCAGCCCCAACCTCGCCCCTTCGTCGTGAAGCAGGGATGCATGCCGGTCACCGTCAACTGGAGACTCGAACGACGAACTCTGTGGTAGCGCCCGGGGCCGTCTAGATAATTCGCGTAGAGGCAGTATCCACCGCGGGCGCCTGACGGCTCGGGCCAGCGCTTACGCGCCGCGCAGTCGGGTATGAGGCTCGGCCAGGGGGCGGACGGCGGCGAAGCTGGCGTCGAGGAGAAATAGCGTTGCGGATCATGAGCAGGATTCGATGGACGATCAATCTGGCGGCGCTGGTCACGGCGCTCGCAGGATGCTACGTCGGTCTTGTACGCGGGGCGGTGACTCTCGATCTCGGGATCGGACGGCGAACTCGACCACTCGGGCCCCTGCGGCGGCGTGTCAACGCGTCGCGCGAGACTGTCTTCGATCTCATTGCTTCGCCCTACTTGGCGAAGACCCCGAGGGCTCTAGAGAAAGAGCTACATGTGATCGAGCGAGGCACCGACATGGTCCTTGCCGCTCACTTCACCCCTGTCGGAGGGGGGATGACAGCCACGACGGTGGAGACGGTCGGGTTCGATCGGCCACGCCGCGTCTCGTTCCGCCTCGTTCGGGGTCCTGTCCCCGAGGTGAAGGAGACCTTCACGCTCGAGGAAGCGGATGGAGCGACCGAGTTCGAGTACCGCGGAACACTGGCGACGGACCTGTGGGCGATAGGCGACCTATGGGGCCGCCTCGTGGCCCAGCAGTGGGAGCGGGCAGTAACCCGGACCCTTGACTCCGTCCAGGCCGAGGCCGAGCGAGTGGAGCGCTCGAGGCCCTAGCAGCCGCGCTGATCGAGGGGGCAAGCGCTGGCGAAGCGGCGGCCTACTGGCCCACACCGGAGCCCGGGAAGAAGTACCCCACGCATTGGGCTATGCCCGCAATCCAGACCTGGGCCTCATGTCCGCCGGGATCGATGATCAGCTTGTTTGGCTGACCCACCGCAGTCATCGCGGCGACATACCGGTGTGCCTGGTCCAGTCCGGGAGCGTCGGTTGATCCGACTACCACGAGGGTGGGCGGACCACTGCGCGAGACATGGAGGATGGGTGAGGCGGCATTCGTCACCGAGGCCGGCTGACCCGCGAAGGCGGGATCTCCCTCGAAGGGCGGAGTCTGGGCGGTGAATGATCCACTGATCGGGCACGCGGCCTTGTAGGCGCCGGGACTCAGCGTTGGCAGATAGGCCGCCCCGAACCCGCCAGAGGAGAACCCGGTTACGTACCACGTGCCATTCGTGGCGTATTGCGAATTGACCCAAGAGCGAAGCTCGGGGCCGGTGACGGTTCCCATCGGCTGCCGGGTGCTATTGGCGAAGTCGCTCTCGCTGACGACGGGGCCGTTCCCGTCCGGCGCCACGGCGATGAACGGCACCTTGGACTGAGTGGACACCGTGCGCATGCCCAACCCGATCATCTGAGAAGGATCCCCCGGAGCGCCGTGCAGGAACTCCACCACGGGATAGCGCTTCGTCGATTGGTAGCCCGGCGGCAGAAGCACGACGACGCGGCGGTTTGAGTGCAGGGCGGCAGAGGGGTATGTGGTGTCTATCTCTTTGGCCGGGGTGGGGGAGGTCGTCGAGGTAGTTGCCTTCGACGCCGTTGACGTGGTGGTCGGCGAGGCCGTCGAGCCACCTCCTCCACATGCCCCTGCGAGGATGGCGGCGAGCAGTCCCGTCAGTATCCCCGTCCGCCGCATGCCCGACCTCCTAGCTCCCTTGAGCATCCATTGTGTGACCGCGAGCTCGGTGCGGTTGGTGAGTGGGTGGGTAGAAACCAGATCCGCTCAGGATCGGATAGCCTATCCGGGTTCGTCGATCCTGAGGCTGAAGTGTCGATGGCCGAGATCGCGCGACGCGCGGGAGTCGGCATGGCGACTGTGTACCGAAACTTCCCCGGCCGTCGAGAGCTACTCGAGGCCCTCTACACCGACGAGGTCAACGCCATTTGCGAGGCCGTCGAGACCGTCGAGGGCGAGACGCCCGGAGCGGTCCTCATGGCCTGGCTGCACCGGCTCTTCGCCTTCTCGACCAGCAAGCGCCATTCGCTTCCCAGCTGCTCACGGTTGACAGAGGTGTGCGACGGCGCCTCGAGTACTGGAAGCATGACCGAGCCAGGGAGAGGGTCCTGATGGGCGCACCCACCATCGAAGTCTTCGACGACTTCGAGGTCCTCGACCACGGGGGCAACCGCCGACGGCTGAGCGAGCTCGTCGGGGGCGACCCCGCCATTCTCCAGACCTACCGAGGCCCGTGGTGTCCCAAGGAGCAGCGGTTCTTCCGCCGGCTGATCGCCTTCCAAGACGAGGTCGAGATCGCCTACAGCCGAATGCTGTCGCTCAGCGTCGATCCTCCTGCCGTGGCCGACGCCTTTCGAGCGGGGCTGGGGGCTCGCTGGACGTTCCTGTGCGACCCGGAGCGAACCGTGCTCGAGCGCCTCGGCCTGCGGGAGACCACCGACACCCTGCATACCCCTTCGTCCCCGCGGTGTTCGTGCTCCGCCCGGACCTGAGCGTCCACCGCCACTACGACGGCTACTGGTTCTGGGGCCGCCCCACCCTTGACGAGCTCACACGGGACCTACGAGAGGTCAGCGCCCAGATTCGGCCGGACTGGGACGCGCCCACCCCGTGAGCGTGCAACGGTGGTGGTTCGCACTCGGATGGCTCGCCGTCTGGCGACAGCCGGGCAAGCCGATCCGGGGGCGTTGCTCGCCGACCCTCGAGCCTTCGATCCCGCCGACCGCCGGGCTGGGCCTCCCTGTTGCTGATCAGAGCCGGGGTGCGAGTGATCTTCGACGATCCCGCCGTACAGCGGGCCCGTCAACGCCTGCTCGAGTACAACCCCTTCACCGCGGTCACCACCTTGAGCCGCGATGCGGCGACCTTCGGTGGCTCCCTGGTCGCCGTGGCAGACGCGGCCAGCCCGGCCGCCGTCGCCGACGACCCCTTCCGGGTGGTTGCCACTCCTGCCGTCGTCCACATCGGCCCAGGCCTCATCGGAAGATCGCCGCCACTCCCGGCGCCCGTCATCGAGCGCTACGGGGGCCAGCCCTGGCCGGCCGACCGCTTCCCGACCGCTCAATGATCGAAGTGATTGGGCGACGATGCAGGCGCGGCAACGATGACGCACCTCTTCTAGCTCACCTCCCAGCCAATCAGCTTGGGCGTGGGGAGATGCAGGCGTCGGTTCCTGTCGCTGCGGGCCCAAGCACCCTGTCAGCTCCCCGACTCGTCCGAGGATCCTCTTTGTGAAGGGACCAACCCGAGCGTCGTCCATTCCTCCGCGCCGTCTTGGAGATCGGCCGAGGCCGGCCGGGCGCTACGACCCTTGAACTCGCCGAAGAACTGGGCGGCGGCCTGTTGCACCGCCATGGACCAGGTCGGATAGGCGTGAGTGGCGAGCGCCAGGCGACCGGGGAACATCCCGACCGCCATGGCCAGAACCACCTCGTGGATCATCTCGCCGGCCCTGGGAGCGACGACGGTTGCGCCTAGCAACCGTCCCCCCGCCACGCGACCCAGCACCCTCCGAGGACCGGCGATGAGCTTGATGTATCCCTCTGTCCTGCCAGCGGAGACGGCCCGGTCCACTTCTGTCATGGGCAAGAAGGCGACCCGTCCACCGAGGCCGGCGGCCTCCGACTCGGTCATCCCAACCCGCGCTACCTCGGGATCGGCGAAGGTGACCCAAGGGACCCTCGCGGGCCGAAAACGATGGACGGGGAGGCGTGCCACCGCGTTGAGTGCCGCGATCCGTCCGGTCTCGTAAGCGACGTGGGTGAACTGAAGGGGCTCAGCGACGTCCCCGGCCGCGAAGATGCCCTTCACGCTTGTGCGGAGCCGCTCGTCGGCATGGACGAAGCCGCGCTCGTCCACCGCGACCCCAGGTTTCTCCAGATCGAGGCCCTTCGTCGTCGGCGTCCTCCCCACCG
>DATBBR010000027.1 GCA_036270875.1 Acidimicrobiales bacterium | reverse complement strand
CCATCCCGAAGCCTCGGCTGCGTGCCCTGCCGTACGCACGCCTCTGCGTGGCGTGCAAGAGCGGGGGCCTGTCCCGGCGCTGACCACGCCACGGGTGGTGGCCTTCGCCATCGCCGTGGTCGTGGTGGTGGTGGACAGGGTGAGCACCACGCTGGCCGTCGACCATCTCCACGAGGCCCACCACGTGTGGGGCCCGTTCGGCCTGGCGCTCACCTTCAATTCCGGCTTCGCGTTCAGCCTCTTCAGCGGGCGTGCCGTCATCGTCACGGTCTTGTTGTGCCTGGGCGTCCTCGTGCTGGCGTGGGTGGTCGCACAAGTGCGCACGGTGCCGATGGCGATCGGTGCGGGCCTGGTGCTGGGCGGGGCCGTCGGGAACCTGAGCGAGCGGATCGTCGGTGGGCACGGTGGCCGGGTGCCCGACTTCATCACCCTCGACTACTGGCCGACCTTCAATTTTGCCGACGCGTGCGTCACGATCGGCGTGGTCGTGGTCGTCGTCTCGCTGTTGTTCGGGCACTCGGGTGCTGCGGGCGAGCCACGACGGGCGGACGAGGGTGGCTCCGGGTGAACCAGGGAGGAGGGGCCGAGCCGGCGGAGACAATGACGGTCGAGGTTCCGGCCACGCTGTCGGGTGTCCGGGTGGACCGGGGCGTCGCCATGGTGGCCGATGTCTCTCGGGCGGTGGCCGCCGAGCTCGTCGAGACGGGCCGGGTCCTCGTGGACGGGGCGCCGGTCACTTCGGGTCGCGTGCCGCTCCGCGAGGGAGCTCTTCTCACCGTGCAACTGCCCGAGGCCGCTTCCGCCATCCCGTCCGCCGAACCGGGGGTGCGCTTCGCAGTCGTGCACGCCGACGACGACGTCGCGGTGATCGACAAGCCGGCGGGGCTGGTCGTGCATCCGGGCGCCGGGCATGCCGAGGGCACCCTGGTCGGCGGGCTGCTGGCGGCGTTTCCCGAACTGGCGGACCTCGTGACGGCAGGGGTGTGCGCCCCGGACCGGCCCGGCATCGTGCACCGCCTCGACAAGGGCACCTCGGGCCTCCTGGCGGTCGCCCGCACCGCCGGCGCATACGAGTCTCTGGTGGCGCAGCTCGCGACGCGCACCATGGAGCGCAGGTACCTGGCGCTGGTGGCCGGGCTCGTGCACGACGACCAGGGAGAGGTGGACGCGCCGATCGGACGTTCCGTCCGGACGCCCACAAAAATGGCGATCACGCCGCGGGGAAAGGCGGCGCGCACGGCGTACCGGGTGCTCGAGCGGCGAGGTGTCGACTCCGACGCCCCAACCACGCTGCTGGAGCTCGCGCTGCAGAGCGGGCGGACGCACCAGGTGCGGGTCCACATGGCGGCGATCGGCCATCCGGTCATCGGCGACGCGCGTTATGGCCGGCCGGACAAGCGCCTCGGTGCGGGGCGGTTCTTCCTCCACGCCGGACGGCTGGCATTCGACCATCCCGTCACGGGAGCGCGTGCCGAGTTCGATGCACCGCTGCCCGGTGACCTGCAGGCCTACCTGTCCGACCGATGATCGTCAGCCGGGCCCCACGTAGTGAGGCGCCGGAGACAGCGATCAGGCGGCCTTGTGGACCCCGAGCACGTCGACGTCGCCGGAGAGCGCGGCCAGCGCCTCCTCCTCCGCTCGGCGGACCCGGCGCACGCCGACGCCGAGGCGCTCGGCTGTCGACTGCAGTGACGCGGGGGAGTCCCCGCCGAAGCCGAAGCGGAGCTGCAGCACGTCGCGCTGGAGACCCGGCAACCGCTCGACCGCGTCGCGGACACGCTCGTAGACCATCGTCTCCTCGACGTCGACGGCGAAGTCCGAGCCGTCGGGCGCCACGAGCTCACCGAGTGTGGTGGTCGACTCGAGCGCGGCCGGCTGGTCCAGCGAAGCCGTCACGCGGGCCACGTCGTCCAGCGACTCGCGCTCCTCGGCTGTCATGCCGGTCGCTTCGTCCAGCTCTTCCACCGTCGGCGCGCGGCCCAGGGTGCTGGCCAACTCCGCCTTGGTGAGCTCGAGACGCTGGATCTGCTCGCCGACCTCGAG
This sequence comes from Acidimicrobiales bacterium, assembly GCA_036270875.1. Lineage (NCBI taxonomy): Bacteria > Bacillati > Actinomycetota > Acidimicrobiia > Acidimicrobiales > Acidimicrobiales bacterium. The sequence goes on along the minus strand of DATBBR010000027.1, from coordinate 1,359 downwards.
GGGGATCCGGATCGTCCGGCCGTGCTGCTGCACAGCTCGCTGGAGGGCCTGGCGGATCCACCAGGTCGCATAAGTCGAGAAGCGGAAACCGCGCTCCCAGTCGAACTTGTCGACGGCGCGCATGAGACCGAAGGTCCCTTCCTGCACCAGGTCGGCCATGTCGACGCCCCTGTCCTGATAGCGGCGCGCCCAGTGCACGACGAGGCGCAAGTTGGCGGCGACCATTTGCTTGCGGGCAGCATCGTCGCCCGCAGCTACTCGCTTGGCCAGCTCTACCTGCTGCTCGTGGTCGGGCATGGGGAACTGGTCGAGGTCGCGCAGCATCAACCCCAAGGTGTCCGATGTGCTCACCGAGCTCTTCATTCTCGCTCCAGCCGTTTTTCGCTCGCTCTCAGTCGTACGTACCCCGGGTATCCGGGGATGAACCTGTCGGGTACAACCAGGACCGGTGCCCGATCATTCCACCGGGATGTTCGCACCTGGGCTTGCGACCTCGGGGAAGGTCGTGGTCATGTACCGCCATGGCCGGCCGATTGGTGATCGTCCGCCACGGCGCGACGCAGTGGTCCGAAAGTGGTCAACACACGGGGCGCACGGATATTCCCCTGCTCCCCGAAGGAGAGGGTCAGGCGGCAGCGGTCGGTGCCTATCTGCGGTCGGCGGGCTGGGACTTCGCCCTGGTCCTCACGAGCCCGCTGCGCCGGGCCGCCGACACCTGCCGGCTGACGGGGTTCGTGGGCGAGACGGAGCCGGACCTCGTGGAGTGGGATTACGGCGACTACGAGGGCGTCGCGTCGCGCCAGATCCGCGAGGAGAGGCCGGACTGGAGCCTCTGGGAACAGGGCGTGCCCCAGGGGGAGCGCGCGGCGGACGTCGGACGCCGCGCCGACCGGGTGATCGAGCGCACGAGGCGTCAGGGCGGCGACTCGCTCTGCGTGGCCCACGGGCACGTGCTGCGAGTGCTCACCGCCAGGTGGCTGGGGCTGCCGCCCGTCGCCGGACGTCTGTTCCTCCTCGCCGTCGGCGGCGTCAGCGTGCTCGGATGGGACGGGAACGCACCCGCCGTCGAGCTGTGGAACTTCGTGCCGGACCCCGTGTGAGGACCAGGCTGGCCGGCGTCGGCTGTTCAGACCGGGGCGGCCACGTTGCCCTGGGCCCGGTCGACCATGTCGGCCAGGCTGTAGGACTGCAGATGGGTGCGGATGACCTCGCCCACATCGGCCCAGACGGCCAGGAGCACGCATTGGCCCTCGTGATCACAGGCTCCGTTCTCGTGTGGCTCACCGAAGTCGCCGGCCGCAATCGGCCCGTCGACGGCAGAGACGATCTGGGCGAGCGAGATCTCGTCGGGCGACCGTG
>DATBBR010000026.1 GCA_036270875.1 Acidimicrobiales bacterium | reverse complement strand
GAGCGCATGATCGCCGCGTACCAGGCCGTCGGGGGCGCCGAGCGGGCTCTCGAGCGGACCGCCGAGTATCTCAGGCACCGGGTCGTCTTTGGCCGGCCGCTGCTTGCCAACCAGCACGTCCAGTTCACCCTGGCCGAGCTGGCGGCCGAGCTGGACATGGCCCGGCACTACAACTACGCCTGCGCCGAGGCGTACCTGCGCGGAGAGGACACGACCCGGTATGCCACCATCGCCAAGCTGGCGACGGGTCGCCTCATCCGCAGGATCGCGGACACGTGCATCCAGTATCACGGTGGAGTCGGGTACATGGAGGAGACCTGGACGTCGCGCTACTTCCGGGACTCCCGGCTGTTGTCCATCGGTGGAGGAGCCGACGAGGTCATGCTGCGCATCCTGGCCCGCCTGGACGGGCTGGAGGCGTGAGGTCGAGCGGGGAGCTGGCATCGCCTGATGGCTGAGCCGGCCGTGCTGGCCGAGAAGATCGAGCGCTCCTTCGGTGAGGTCATGGCCGTCGCCGGGGTGGACCTCTCCGTGCCCGAGGGCCAGATCTACGGCTTCCTGGGACCCAACGGGGCTGGAAAGACCACCCTGGTGCGGATGCTGTGCACCCTGCTGCTCCCGACCGCCGGCACGGCGCGGGTGGCCGGCTATGACGTCGCCTCCGAGCCCCAGGCGGTGCGCCTTCGGATCGGTGTCGCTCTGCAGGAGGCGGCCCTGGACGACCGCCAGACAGGTCGGGAGCTGCTCCGGCTCCAGGGTCGCCTGTACGGGCTGCACGCCCACGAGATCGACCGTCGTCTCGACGACGTGCTGCGTCTCGTCGACATCGGCCCGGCCATCGACCGCCGGGTCGCCACGTACTCCGGCGGCATGAAGCGCCGGCTCGACGTGGCCGCCGCGCTGGTGCACAACCCCAAAGTCATCTTCCTGGACGAGCCCACGACGGGGCTCGACCCGGCCAGCCGGGTCGCCGTGTGGCGGGAGGTGCGCAAGCTGAACGTCGAGCGGGGCACGACGATCTTCCTGACGACCCAGTACCTCGAGGAGGCCGACGAGCTGGCCGACCGCGTCGGCATCATCTCCGAAGGACACATCGTGGCCGAGGGCACGCCCGAGGAGCTCAAGCGGTCCATCGGCGACGACCTCATCGTGGCCCGTGTCGACGGCGCCGACCAGCAGATCGCCGAGGCCCTCGAAGGGGTGCCCGGTGTCCACCACGTGAACATCCGCGACGGCGAGGCGACGGTGCGGGCTCCGGACGGCGCGGCGGCCATCAGCCCCGTCGCCGTGGCCCTCAGCCACAGCCGGCTCCACGTCCACAGCCTCACCCTTCGCACACCGACCCTCGACGACGTGTTCCTGGAGCTGACCGGGGGCCACATCGAGCACCTCGAGCCAGAGGAGGGCCAGTGACCACCACCACGGCCGCGACGACCTCGGCCACCGACCCCGGCGACGACATTCAAGGGCGCGAGGTGGGCTTCTTGTGGGACCTGATCGTGGTGGCGGGCCGGGCCCTGCGCCAGATACCCAGGGATCCCGAGTCCATGATCCCCGCCCTGATCGTCCCCGTGTTCTTCTTCACCGTGAACCTGGGTTCGCTGCAGAAGGTGACCCGCCAAGCGGTGGGCATCGACCTCAAGGCTTTCCTGTTGCCGGTCGCCATCGTCTTCGCCGTCACCGGCATTTCACGGGCATCGTCGCTGGTGACCGACATCCAGGGCGGCTACTTCGACAGGTTGTGCGTGACGCCGGTCCGTCGCCTGGCGCTGCTGCTCGGTCTGATGGTCGCGGACTTCACGCTCGTGGTCGCGCTCACCATCCCCGTCCTGGTGGTCGGCTTCGCCGTCGGGGTCAACTTCGTGACTGGCGTGGCCGGGGTCGTCGCCTTCGTGCTCCTGGCTGCTCTGTGGGGCCTGGTCTTCACCGGCTTCCCGTACGCCATCGCCCTCAAAACGGGCAACCCGGCAGCGGTCAACTCCAGCTTCGTGCTGTTCTTCCCACTCGCCTTCCTGACGACCACCTTCGTCCCCAGGCAGGCGCTGTCCGGTTGGCTCTCCACCATCGCGACCTACAACCCGGTCACCTACCTGCTCGCCGGGCTGCGCTCGCTGACCTCGGTCGGGTGGGATGGGAGCGCGCTGGGCCAAGCCGTGGTCGCCGTCGCCGCTGTGGGTGTCATCAGCATGAGCCTGGCCCTCGCCGCCCTTCGCGGTCGCGTGAAGCGAGGCTGACACGCCCGACGGCGGGGCTGGCTAGCCTGGCACGAGGGCCCGGAACGGGACGGGCAACACATCGCACCCCGGGGAGACTCGACATGGCTCGAACGACGACCGGCGGCAAGCTCGACAGCGACCAGTTGGCGTTCATGGCGGAGCTGGGCCAGCAGCTACGCGTCGACGCCATTCGCTGCAGCACGCACGCCGGGTCGGGCCATCCGACGTCGAGCATGTCGGCCGCAGATCTGATGGCCGTGCTGATGACCCGCCACCTCCGCTACGACTGGAACGACCCGAAGGCGGACAACAACGACCACCTCATCTTCTCCAAGGGTCACGCCTCCCCTCTCCTGTACGCCATGTTCAAGGCGGCGGGAGTCATCAGCGACGAGGAGCTGGTGAAGACGTACCGCACGTTCGGCGCCCGGCTGGAGGGACATCCCACGCCCGAGCTGCCATGGGTCGACGTCGCCACCGGATCGCTCGGCCAGGGGCTCCCGGACGGCGTCGGAGTCGCCCTCGCCGGTCGGTACCTGGACGAGCTGCCGTTCCACGTGTGGGTCCTCTGCGGCGACAGCGAGCTCGCCGAAGGCTCGATCTGGGAGGCGCTCGACAAGGCGGCGCACTACGGCCTGTCGAACCTCACCGCCCTCTTCGACGTGAACCGCCTGGGCCAGCGGGGCCCGACGGAGTTCGGGTGGGAGCTGGACGCCTACCGGCGACGGGTCGAGGCCTTCGGGTGCGTGGCGTTGGTGATCGACGGGCACGACGACGCCGAGATCGACCAGGCCCTCGAGTCGGCGCGAGAGGCCGATCGCCCGACGGTGATCGTGGCTCGCACGGTGAAGGGCAAGGGCTTCTCCGAGGTCGAGGACAAGGAGGGATGGCACGGCAAGCCACTGCCACCGGACATGGCCGAGCGGGCCATCGCCGAGCTGGGCGGCGAGCGCAGCCTCCGGGCCGAGGGCCCCCTCCCGGAGCGGCTCCAGAGCGCCATCGCCCGTCCGGGGAAGGCGACCATCGACCTGCCCCGGTACGACAAGTCGGACAAGGTCGCCACCCGCAAGGCCTACGGCGACGCCCTGGTTGCTCTGGGCGCCCGCCCCGACGTGGTGGCGCTGGACGGTGAAGTGAGCAACTCGACCCACTCGGACGAGTTCAAGAAGGCCTATCCCGACCGCTTCTTCGAGATGTTCATCGCCGAGCAGCAGATGGTGGCGGCCGCCGTTGGGATGAGCGTGCGGGCGTACGTCCCGTTCGCGTCCACGTTCGCCGCCTTCTTCTCCCGCGCCTACGACTTCGTCAGGATGGCGGCGATCTCCCGGGCCAACATCCGCCTGTCGGGGTCCCACGCCGGCGTGGAGATCGGAGCCGACGGCCCGTCGCAGATGGCCTTGGAGGACCTGGCCGCCATGCGGGCGGTCAGCGGCTCCACCGTGCTGTATCCGAGTGACCCGGTGTCGACCGTGAACCTGGTCGGTCTCATGGCCGTCACCGAGGGGGTCGTCTACATCCGCACCACGAGAGGCGCGTACCCGGTCGTGTACGGTCCCGACGAGCGGTTCGCCATCGGTGGCTCCAAGGTGGTTCGCCGTCACGATGACGACGCCGTGGCGCTCATCGGCGCCGGGGTCACGCTGCATGCGTGCCTCGAGGCGGCCGGGACCCTGGAGGAGGCCGGCATCAAGGCGCGGGTGATCGACCTGTACTCGGTGAAGCCGGTCGACGTGGACACGCTGCGCGAGGCGGCGCTGGTCACCTCGGGCCGCCTGCTCGTGGTCGAGGACCACTACCCCGAAGGTGGCTTGGGGGCAGCGGTCATGGAGGCAATGTCGGACGAGCCCAGGCCACCTCGCATCGCCCACCTGGCCGTCCCGGGCACGCCGGGCTCCGGTACGCCCGCTGAGCTGATGGACTGGGCCGGCATCTCGGCCCGTCACGTGGTCGAGGCCGCTCGGGGCCTCGTGGCCGGGGCCTGAGCGAAGGTGTCGGTCGGCGCCCGATCGGTCGGGCCCCTCCCGCCGGTCGAGCGGGTCAGGCCGGGCATCTGGAGCATCCCGGTCCCCATCCCGAACAACCCCCTTCGCTACGTCCTCGTGTATCTGTTCGAGACCGATGCCGGGCCGTTCATCGTGGACGCCGGCTGGAACACCGACGACGCCTTCGACACCCTGGCCGCCGGGCTGTCGCATGCCGGGACCGAGGTGGCCGAGGTCCGTGGCGTGCTCGTGACCCACATCCATCCCGACCACTACGGGCTGGCCGGGCGGGTACGGGACGCGTCGGGCGCCTGGGTCGCCCTGCACCCGGCGGACGCCAAGCTGATCCAGGACCGCTACGTCGAGCCGGACGACCTGCTGGCGCGAGTGGGAACGATGTTGCGCCGGGTCGGAGCACCGGCGGAGGAGGTGTTGTCGCTGGAGCGGGCGTCGATGCCCGTCCTGCCCTTCGTCACCGCCGTCGAGCCGGACGTGCTGATCGAGGACGGGACGAAGCCCGAGGTGCCGGGGTGGGACCTCCTGGCCATCTGGACGCCGGGCCATTCCCCCGGACACCTCTGCTTCTACGAGCCTCGTTACGAGCTGATGCTCTCCGGTGATCACGTGCTGCCCCGCATCACCCCGAACATCCCGTTCCATCCCCAGGCCGGGGCGAATCCACTCGGCGACTACCTGGCCTCGCTGGACCGGGTGGCCGGGTTTCCGACGGACGAGGTGCTGCCCGCCCACGAGCACCGGTTCGTCGGGCTGCCGGAGCGAGTGGCGGAGCTGCGAGCGCACCACGAGCAACGCTTCGCCGAGGTGGTGGCCGCCGTGGAGCGGGGGGTCACCTCGGCCTGGGACATCGCCTCCCAGATGACCTGGTCGCGGCCGTGGGACAGGATCGACGGCTTCATGCGTCGCGCCGCGGTGGGGGAGGCCATGGCTCACCTGCGGGCGCTGCAGGCTCGGGGCGTCCTCCGGGAGGTCGACGGCGAGCCGGCGAGGTGGGCGCTCGTCGAGCGCTGAGCCTCTGTGGCCCAGCCGAGCATGCCCTCGAAGGATGGGTACCGTTCGCGGATGCCGATCGGCGCCACGACGAGCACGGGTGCGGACCCGGCGGGCGTCGCCGCCCAGTTCGCCCTGATGGCGCCGGTCAGTGGTGTCCAGCCCTACGGCCAGGGCAACATCAACCAGACCCACCTCGTCACCTGTGGGACTGGCCGAGGTGGCCCTCGTCGGTACCTGCTCCAGCGCCTGAACCCGACGGTGTTCGCGGCGCCCGACGTGGTCGTGGCGAACCTGGAGCTCGTGTCCGCCCACCTGCGGCACCGCCTCGCGGCTGCGGGTGAGGGGGATCTCGATCGCCGGGTGCTGCGGGTGGTCCCCACCCGCGAGGGCCAGCCGAGCTGGCGCGACACAGCCGGTGGCGTGTGGCGATGCGTCGACTTCGTCGAGCGGACGCACAGCTCGCTCTCGCTCGCCAACCCGGCGCAGGTCTTCGAGGCCGGTCGGGCCTTCGGAGAGCTCCACCGTCTCCTGGTCGACCTCGACCCTGCCCTGGTGGGCGAGACCATCCCCGGATTTCACGACCCCGAGCGGCGGCTGGCAGCGCTCGAGCGCGTCCTCCGTGACGATCCCACCGGCCGGTCGACCGAAGTCAGCGACGAGATCGGGTTCGTGCTGGGTCACCGGGATCTGGCCGAAGCCGGGCGGCGCCTCGTCGGAACCGATGTGCCTCGTCGTGTGGCCCACAACGACGCCAAGGTCGACAACCTGCTCTTCGACGACGACACGGGCCGGGTCGTCTGCATCACCGACCTCGACACGGTCATGCCCGGCTCGATCCTTTGGGATGTCGGAGACCTCCTGCGCAGCGCCACCTGCCGGGCACCCGAAGACGAGCGTGACCTGCGCCGGGTGGCGATGGATCTCGACCTGGCGCGCGCTCTGGTCGCGGGCTATAGGCAGGAGGCGGCCGAATGGATCACCCCGCCCGAGGTGGCGCTGCTGTCGCTCTCCGGGGCCGTGGTGGTGTACGAGCAGGCGGTGCGCTTTCTGACCGACTATCTCGCTGGCGACGTCTACTTCCGGATCTTCCGACCGGGCCAGAACCGGGACCGGTGCCGGGCCCAGATCCAGCTCCTGGCCTCGATGCTGGAGCAGCTGCCCGCCCTCGACGCGGCTGTGGCTGACACATGGGCAGGCGGATGAGGAAGGCGCCGGGTCTCTCGCTGGAGCGGCTCGGCTCCGGCGACCTGCCTGCGATCGCCGAGCTGTGCCGTCGGGGCCTCAGTGATCCGCCAGAGGCGGACGAGCTGATGGGAGCCCTCTTCGCGCCGGACCAGCCGGCGACCGTCCGGGGCGACCCGGACGTTGGCGTGGTCGCCACGGTCGAGGGCGAGGGCGGTGGCTACGTCCGCCTGCTCGTGGTCGATCCGTCCGCCCGCGGACGCGGCCACGGTCACGCCCTGCTCGAGGCCGCCGAAGCAGACCTGGCCGGCACGAGGTCGGTGACGGTGGGCGCCGACGCTCCCTACTACCTGTTCCCGGGGGTGGAGACGAGCCAGACGCCGATGCTCTGCCTGCTCGAGCGCCACCACTACACGCGCGCCGAGGCCAACTACAACATGGCCATGGACCTGGACGCCCTGAAGGCGGACCCGGCGGGAACCGAGCTGGCGGCGGCGAACAACCGGCCCGAGCTCGAGGACTGGCTGGACCGCCACTGGAGCAACTGGTCGGCCGAGGCGCTGCGGGCCCTCGACAAGGGAACACTCCTCGTTTCACGCGATGACGAGGGGATCACCGGCTTCTGCGCCTACGACGTCAATCGCAGAGGCCTCTTGGGCCCGGTCGCCGTGCGCCCCGACCTCATCGGCAAGGGCGTCGGAGAGCCGCTCGTGCTCGGCGCCCTCCATCGAATGCGATCGGCCGGACGCCGGCGGGCCGAGGTCGCGTGGGTCGGTCCCATCGTCCCCTACGCCAGGTTGGGGGGCACGGTGAGCCGCGTCTTCTTCGTGTACCGCAAGCAGTTGCAGGTCGGTCGGTGAACCTCCTCCCGCGACCCCGTCATCTGTCGCTCGGCGACGAGCTCGTGGCGCGCCGGCCGCCGGTCACGCGCCTTGACCCGTCGCTGCCCGCCCAGGGGTACGAGCTACGGATCGACACCGATACGGTGCACCTTGCCGCAGGCGACGACGCCGGCGTCTTCTACGGCCGGGCCACACTCGACCAGCTCGCCCATCTTCACGGCGGCGTCCTCCCGGTCGGTACCGTCGGGGACTGGCCCGACTTCCCGGTCCGGGGGGTGATGCTCGACATCTCCCGTGACAAGGTTCCGACGATAGAGACCCTGGAGACGCTGGTGGAGCGGCTGGCGTCGTGGAAGGTCAACCAGGTGCAGCTCTACTTCGAGCACACCTTTGCCTACCGCGGCCACGAGGAGGTCTGGCGTGGCGCCAGACCGCTCAGCGCCGACGAGGTACGGCGACTCGACGCGTTCTGCCGGACGCGCCACGTCGAGCTCGTGCCCAACCAGAACTGCCTGGGCCATATGGGCCGGTGGCTCGCCCACGAGCGCTACCGGTCTCTGGCCATCGCTCCCGACGGCTGGCCCGATGCTCGTGGACATCTTCACGCGCCCACCACGATCGATCCGCTCAAGCCGGGATCGCTGGCCCTGGTTCGCGAGCTCCTCGCCGAGCTGCTGCCGGCCTTCACCAGCCGGCGGGTACAGGTCGGGCTGGACGAGCCGTGGGAGCTTCCGCCCGAACGGATCGGTGACTACATCAGCTGGGTTCGGACCCTTCGAGACATCCCTGAGCTGTCGGGCCGGGAGATGTTGATCTGGGGCGACATCCTGGCCAACCACCCCGACACTCTGGTCGAGCTCCCCGACGGGGTGACGGTGTGCGAGTGGGGCTACGAGGACTGGCATCCCTTCGCCGATCGCACCGCCGCCCTGACCAAGGCCGGGGTGCGGCACTGGGTATGCCCCGGCACCTCCAGCTGGCTCAGCGTCCTCGGTCGGGTCACGAACATGATCGGCAACTGCCGGGCTGCGGCAGAGGCGGGTCGGACCAACGGGTCTCCTGGGTACCTCACGACCGACTGGGGCGACATGGGCCACCTCCAGTACCTGCCGGTCAGCGAGCCAGGGTTCGCGTACGGCGCCGCCGTGTCCTGGTGCCTCGATGCCAACCGCGACCTCGACCTGGCCGCCGCCCTCGACGTGCACTGCTTCCAGGACTCCAGTGGCGACCTGGGCGCCGCGCTCGTCGCCCTCGGCGACGCCTACCTCGGCGTCGTCCCCAACATCTGGAACATGTCGGTGCTGGTGATGCACCTCTACTGGCCCCAGCTGCAGCTCGGGCGGACGTTCAGCGACGGGCTGACCGTCGACGATCTTGTTCGTGTCGATGCGGGACTGGCCGAGTGCGTCGACCGTCTCTCACGCGCCAAGCCCGATCGGGAAGACGGCGTCCTCGTTGTCGACGAGCTCAGAGGCGGCGCCGCGCTGGTGTCGCTGCTGTGCCGGGACGCCCGCCTGCGCCTGGAAGGAGACGGGTGGCTGTCCTCGATCCCCGCCGCCCGCCGCCAGGATCTGGCCGACGAACTGGACGGCCTCATCGACGAGCACCGCCGCCTGTGGCTGGCCCGCAACCGACCGGGCGGCCTGGTCGAAAGCGTGGCCTGGCTCGAACACCTCCGTGACTGCTACCGGACCGGTACGGCCGACCGCGAGTGGGGCGGCTGGTAAGGGCACCGGCGGGACCGGAGCAGGTACCGTACGTGCATGGCCGAGAGCGTTCTCATCGTCGATGACGACCCCGTCGTTCGGCGCATGCTCCAGCTGAGCTTCGAGTCAGAGGGGTTCGACGTCAGCACCGCGGGCGACGGCCTCGAGGGGCTGGAGGCCATGCGGTCGGACAAGCCCGACGTCGTGATTCTCGACATCATGATGCCCAAGCTCGACGGCATGAAGGTCCTGAACGAGGTGAACGCCGACGACGACCTCCGCGGGATGCCGGTGATCCTCCTGTCGGCCAAGGCCACGTCGCTCGACGTCGACCTGGGCCTGAAGGCGGGGGCCGCCGACTACATCACCAAGCCCGTCGACCCCATCGAGCTCGTCGAGCGCGTGCGCAGCGTCCTGGCCAAGACCGGCTGACAGCAGGGCTGCCCTATCCTGGCCACGCACGT
>DATBBR010000025.1 GCA_036270875.1 Acidimicrobiales bacterium | reverse complement strand
GCGCCGACCTGCCGCTGGAGGAGGGACTGAACCTGGCCATCCGCGCCCTGTGGGACGCGGCGGACGAGGACTCCGCCACCGGCGGCCCCGACCCCATCCGGGGCATCTACCCGATCGTGGCGATCGTCGATGCGACGGGCTACCGCGAGGTGCCCGAGGCGGACGTGGCCGGGCGCTTCGGAGCGCTCGCGACCCGGTTGCAGTCGGAGCGTGCGCGATGAGCATGCCGTTCTACGTGGCCCCCGAACAGGTCATGAAGGACCGGGCGGAATACGCCCAGAAGGGCATCGCCCGGGGCCGTTCGCTCGTGGCGACGACGTACGACCTCGGGATCGCCATGGTGGCCGAGAACCCCTCCCGGTCGTTGCACAAGATCAGCGAGATCTACGACCGCATCGCGTTCGGCGGCGTCGGCAAGTACAACGAATACGACCAGCTGCGGGTGGCCGGCATCCGCCACGCGGACACGAAGGGCTATGCGTTCTCCCGAGAGGACGTGGACGCCCGGTCGCTGGCCAACCTCTACGCGCAGTACCTGGGCAACGTGTTCACCCACGAGATGAAGCCGCTCGAGGTCGAGATCCTGGTCGCCGAGCTCAGCGACACCGAGAACCAGCTGTACCACATCGCCTACGAGGGCACGATCACCGATCAGGACCATTTCGCGGTGCTGGGCGGCGACGCCGAGACGATCACCGAGCGGGTGGCGGCCGCCTGGCAGGAAGGCTGGGACCTGAGCGAGGCGATCAAGGCGGCGACCGCCGCGCTGTCGGGCCCCGACCGCACGCTGGGCGCCGTCGACCTGGAGGTCGCCACGCTGAGCCGGGGCAACGGGCGGCGAACCTTCCGGCGCATCGACGACGAGGAGATGGCTCGGCTGCTGGCATAGCCAGGGGTACGGTTGACCCGGTGGAACGGCGCATCTTCGGAGTCGAGAACGAGTACGGGGTGACCTTCACCCTGCGCGGGCAGCGCCGCCTGAGCCCCGACGAGGTGGCGCGCTACCTGTTCCGGCGTGTCGTGTCCTGGGGCCGCTCGTCCAACGTGTTCCTGGAGAACGGCGCGCGTCTGTACCTCGACGTCGGGAGCCACCCCGAGTACGCGACGCCCGAGTGCGACAAGATCAGCGACGTCGTCATACACGACAAGGCGGGGGAGTGGATCCTGGCCCAGCTCGTCACGGGCGCGCAGGCCCGGCTGCGCGAGGAGGGCATCCGCGGCGAGGTCTACCTCTTCAAGAACAACACGGACTCGGTAGGCAACTCCTACGGGTGCCACGAGAACTACCTCACCGAGCGCAACGACGAGTTCAACCGCTACACGGAAGTGCTCATCCCCTTCCTCGTCTCGCGGCAGATCTATGCCGGCGCCGGGAAGGTGCTGCAGACCGCCCGGGGCGCCGTCTTCTGTCTCAGCCAGCGGGCCGAGCACATCTGGGAGGGCGTATCGTCCGCGACGACCCGGAGCCGCCCGATCATCAACACGAGGGACGAGCCCCACGCCGACGCCGAGCGCTTCCGGCGCTTGCACGTGATCGTGGGCGACTCGAACATGAGCGAGTACGCCACCTTCTTGAAGATCGGCACCACGTCGATCCTGCTGGCGATGCTCGAGGATTCCTCGACGGTATTGCGCGACCTGACCCTGGAGAACCCGATCCGGGCCATCCGCGAGATCAGCCACGACATCACCTGCCAACGACGGGTTCGGCTGGCGAACGGGCGCGAGATGCGGGCGCTCGACATCCAGATCGAATACCTCGAGCGCGCCTTGAAGTTCCGGGAGCGGCGAGGGCTGTCGCCCGAGGAGGACCGCGCCCTCGACATGTGGGAGCACTGCCTGAAGGGCCTCGAGGCCGACCCGACGTCCCTGTGGCGCGAGTGCGACTGGGTGTCCAAGTACCGCCTCGTCGAGCAGATGCGCCGGCGCCACGACGTCTCGCTGTCGCACCCGAAGGTGGCGATGATCGACCTGATGTACCACGACGTCGACCGTTCGCGCGGCCTCTTCTACAAGCTGCAGCAGCGCGACGAGATGGACCGGACGTGCACCGACGAGGCCATCACCGAGGCGATGACGAAGCCCCCCGATTCGACCCGGGCCCGGCTGCGGGGGGCCTTCGTCAAGCGGGCCAAGGAGCGGCGGCGGGACTTCACCGTCGACTGGGTCCACCTCAAGCTGAACGACCAGGCCCAGCGCACCGTCCTGCTCAAGGATCCGTTCAAATCGCACGACGAACGGGTGGAGCGGCTCATCCAGTCGCTCTGAGGTCCCGCCTCCCCGGAGCGGGGTACCGGGCGCTCCGGCGCCTGGACCTGGGCCCTGGCCCTTGGGGCTGGTGGGAGGCACCGTAGAGTGAGGGGACATGTTCAACCTCGACCCAGGCAAGCTGATCGTGATCGCCGTGGTCGCGATCATCCTGCTCGGGCCCGACAAGCTGCCCCAGTTCGCCCGCCAGATCGGGGGCGCCTGGAGGACCTTCAACGACTTCCGCCACCGCATGGAGTCGGAGGTGCGCTCCTCCATGCCCGACCTGCCGCCGACCTCCGAGATCGCCCGCCTGGCCCGGTCGCCGGCGGCGTTGCTGACCCACCTCTCGAACCTGCCTTCCGAGGGCGACGAGGCCGCCGACGGGTCGGATCCATCCCCTGCCGGTGCTACCGCGAACGGGGCGGGGGAGGGGGCGACGGACGTCGGTGCGGGTGTGGAAGCGGGTGCGGGAGGCGCCGTGAGCGAGGCGGGCGCCGGCGGGACCGACGGAACTGACCGAACTGACGGAACTGACAGAACTGACGGCATCGTCGGCGTGGTGCCGGACGGCGGGAGCGCGGAGAGCCCGGTGCCGTCGACGAACGGCAGGCCCGCCGTGGCACCCCAGCCGGCCGACGTCGCGGTGCCGGTTGACCCCACCCTGAACTGACGCCGCCATGGTGACCCTCCCCTTCACGGCCAAGAAGAAGAACAAGCCGTCGCCGGACAACATGACGCTCGGGGAGCACCTGGGCGAGCTCCGCCGGCGCGTGATCATCGCCGTCGTCGCCTACCTCGTGGCCGCCACGGTCTGCGTTTTCCTCTACCAGCCGATCCTCGACTTCCTGCTGCGGCCCTTGTGCACCGTCGTCGCGACGTCGGGCCCGCACCACTCCTACATCGTGAAGTCGGGCAACACATGCAAC
>DATBBR010000024.1 GCA_036270875.1 Acidimicrobiales bacterium | reverse complement strand
GCCCGGAGCGAGGCGGCGGACAGAACCCCGCCTACAGGCCGGCTCACCGTCCACAAAACCTTCTAGCTGGGCTTGTGGCTCGAGGAAACCCTCAGGCCGCGTGCAGGCCGCGGGAGCAGCGCTCACCAGCCGGATAACGCGTGGCTACGGCGCTTCAGGCTGGCTGGTCACCACGGTCGACTAGGAACCGAGTGCCCGCCGAAGCGCGGCCAGGCGGTCGGGAAGGACCTTCCACCATGTCCATCGCCCTCGCTTCTCTCCGACGATGAGGCCCGCTTCGGCCAGAATCCTGGTGTGATGTGACACGGTCGGCTGGCTTCTATCCAGCGGGCCCTCCAGATCGCAGGAGCAGACCTCACCCTCGGCAGCGACAAGGGACAGCAGGCGCAGTCGAACGGGGTCGCCGAGAGCCGCGAGCACCCGAGCCAGCTCGACCGCCTCGGGTTCGGTGAGCGGCGCCTCGACGACCGACGCGCAGCACAGATCGTCCTCGATCGTCGTTCGCTTGGCCGCCTGCTTCGTCGCCACTTCTCCTCCTATTGACAGCCGTCGATCAATCGGCGATGCTTCTGATCGACGGACTTCAATCTAGCAGGAGGCGTGATGTCCCGGGTCCAGCTAGCACTCAACGTGTCGGACCTCGACGCCGCGGTCGAGTTCTACTCCAAGCTCTTCGCCACGGAGCCGGCCAAGGTCCGGCCCGGCTACGCCAACTTCGCCGTGGCCGAGCCCCCACTCAAGCTCATCCTCATCGAGGGATCGGGCCAGCCGGGCTCGCTCAACCACCTCGGCGTCGAAGTGGAGGACGCCGCCGCCGTCAGCTCTGCGCAGGCCCGCATGAGCCAACAGGACCTGGCGACCGCCACCGAGGAGGGCGTCGCCTGCTGCTACGCCGTGCAGGACAAGGTGTGGGTCGACGACCCGGACGGGTCCCCCTGGGAGATCTACACCGTGCTTGACGACGCCGAGATGCCGGCGGGCGAGCTGCGAAGCGCCGAGCCCTCTGGGGCGGCCTGCTGCGCCACCAGGCCCGATCTGGCCAGCCCAGCACCGACCTCCGGCTGACCTTGTCACCACAGCTCTCGCGTCGGGTCCTGGCCGAGTTCCTCGGCACCGGGTTCCTGGTCGCTGCTGTCGTCGGCTCAGGGATCGCTGCGGGGCGGCTGTCGCCCCACGATGCCGGGCTAGAGCTTTTCGAGAACGCGGCGGCGACGGCTGCGGCATTGATCGCCATCATCCTGGCCGTGGGTCCCGTCTCGGGAGCCCACCTGAACCCGGTCGTCACGCTCGCCGACCGCTTCTTCGGCGGCTTGTCCAACCGGGACGCCGCCGGCTACATCGGCGCCCAGTTCGTCGGTGGAGCCGCCGGGGCAGTGGTGGCCAACCTCATGTTCTCGCTTCCCGCCTTCGAGCTGTCGACCAAGGTGCGCAGCGGTCATGGGGTGTGGCTGGGCGAGGTCGTAGCCACCTTTGGGCTGCTGGTGGTGATCTTCGGGGTGGTTCGCTCGGGTCGGGCTTCTGTCGCCCCCTTCGCCGTCGGCGCCTACATCGGGGGCGCCTACTTCTTCACCTCGTCCACCAGCTTCGCCAACCCGGCAGTCACGGCAGCCCGGGTGCTGTCCAACACCTTCGCCGGCATCGCCCCGTCATCTGCTCCTGCGTTTATCGCCTTCGAGGTGGTCGGCGCGGCCATTGCGGTGGTGGTGATCCGAATCCTCTATCCCTCGGTGGCAGAGGTCGCTCGCGACCTCATCGTTCCCCACCGAGACAGCAGTGAAGCGGACGTGTCCGTCGATGGCCGGAAGCCGCAGCGTGACCAGTCGTCGGGCGCGACTCGCCATCGGCCCCCCATGTCAGAGTGAAGAACGGAGCCTCTCATGCACCTCGTCGCCATCGGCGGTAGCGACGCCGGCATCAGTGCCGCCCTCCGGGCCCGAGAGCTGGATCCCGGCTGGGACGTGACCGTGGTGGTGGCTGACCGCTATCCCAACTTCTCCATCTGCGGCATCCCTTATTACGTCTCGGGCGATGTGACGCATTGGACCAACCTCGCTCACCGCAGCGTGGACGATCTCCTGGCCACGGGGATGGCTCTCCGTCTGGACACGACGGTGCGCCGCATCGACGTTGGGGAGCGGCGGCTGGCCGTCACCGGCGCCGACGGCGCCGAACAGCTCCTCTCCTACGACAAGCTGGTGGTTGGTACCGGCGCGTTGCCCGTCCGTCCACCAATCGAGGGGCTGGCTGGACGCGACGCCCTCGGTGTCGACGACGGTGTCCACGTGCTGCATTCCATGGGCGACACCTTCGCCCTCACCAACGGGATCGAGGCCGCTGCCCCGGCCAGTGCCGTCATCGTGGGGGGCGGCTATATCGGCCTGGAGATGGCCGAGGCTCTCACCGCCCGAGGGCTGTCGGTGATCCAGATGGAGCAGCTCCCTGAGGTGCTCCCCACCGTCGATCCGGAGCTCGGGGGCTTGGTGCGCGCCCAACTGGCCGACAACGGAGTCGAGGTCGTCACCGGCGCCGCGGTGAAGCGCATCGCTCGGGCGCCCGCCGGCTCGAGCGGTCGGCTCCTGGTCGAGGCCGCCAGCGAGGACGGTGCCGCCATCACGCGGTCGGTCGATCTGGTGCTCGTCGTCGTCGGGGTGCGCCCGGACTCCGAGCTAGCCGCTGTGGCGGGAGCGAAGCTGGGCATCAGAGGGGCCATCAAGGTCGACACCCGGATGCGCACCAACCTCCCGGACGTCTTTGCCGGAGGCGATTGCGTCGTCACCCATCACCGCCTTCTGGGCGAGTCCTATGTGCCGCTAGGAACGACGGCCCACAAGCAGGGCCGGGTGGCAGGCGAGAACGCCCTGGGCGGCGACCGCAGCTTCGCCGGAAGCCTCGGGACTCAGGTCGTGAAGGTCTTCGACATGGCCGTGGCCAGGACAGGGGTTCGCGACCACGAGGCCCTAGCCGGTGGCTACGAGCCGATGACGGTCGGTGCCGAGGCCGACGACCATAAGGCGTACTACCCCGGCAGCCACCGCATCGCCATGCGCCTCACCGGCGATCGCCGGGACGGTCGCCTTCTGGGAGCACAGCTGTTCGGTCACCGCCACGCCGAGGTGGCCAAGCGCATCGACATCTTCGCCACGGCCATCTTCAACGGCATGAGCGTCGACGGCCTGACCGATGTCGACCTCTCCTACACCCCGCCCCTGGGCAGCCCCTGGGACGCCGTCCAGGCGGGAGCCCAGTCCTGGGTCAGAGTCGCGCAACGTTCAGTCGTCGGGGCGAGACCGTGACCGCGCAGGGCGCCTTTTGTTGCCGCTGCTCGACACTAGCGAGCGCGCGAGTCACGCAGAAGGGCGTATGGACAGCATGGCCTAAGGAGGCGCCTGAAAGGTTTCTCGCCACCCAGCTCGAGCACTGGTGCGTCGGGCGTTAGTTGAGCATGCCCTGACGCAGCGCGGTGGCGACCGCCTGGGCCCGGTCGCTCACGCCCATCTTGCGGTAGATCGACCGCAGGTGGGTCTTCACCGTCTCGCTCCCGACAACGAGGCTTTCGGAGATCTGCCGGTTGCTCTGTCCGTCGGCAAGATGGGTCAACACGGTGCTCTCGCGATGCGACAGACCGATGTCACTCCCCGGCCAACCCCTACCGTCTCCGAGGCGCGCCGCCCGCACGGCGACCTTGGCGGCCATGGCGGGGTCCAGGACGACCTCACCCTCTCGCGCCCGCACCAGGTAGTCGGCCAGCTGGGGACCACTCAGCGACTTCAGCAGATACCCGGAGATACCGTGGCGGAGTGCCTCGAACAGACGGCGCTCGTCGGCGTCATCAGTGAAGATCACCACGCGAGACGGACGACACTCCTCCACCATCTTGGCTGCGGATGCGAGCCCATCCGTGCCGCGGCCTTCGGTATTGGAGAGCACGATGTCGGCGTCGAACCGCGTTCTCGCCAACGGCGCGTCCTCGGGGGTGGGTACACAACCGACAACTTCAACCCGCTCGACGTCGGGGTCCAGCATGCTCCGCAGGCCCTCCAAGATGAGCTCCTCAGCACTGACCAACAGCACTCGTACAGGCCGGTCGTTGCCGGTGCTGTCCGGGGGCTCGCGCCCTCCGCGGGCAGGCGACCTTTCCATACCAGTGATGTCAGAAGCAACGGACAGACACATGGCGACCCCTTGGCTAGGGCACAAAGGGCGACCACAGGTCCGATCTTCAGATTGGGCTAGAGCGCGTCCTCCATGCGGACAAACCCAGTGTACCGAGGCGGGAACAATCTGGCCGTGCTCGTGATCGGCCCATAACCCCGGTCACCAGCCGCTCCACAGCCCGCCTGTCGGGTCACAGCCGGCCGGTTACCAGTGGCCGGCTACCGGTGGGTAGCCCTCGCGGCGCCCCTCACTCCCATAGGTGAGCCACGTACCCGGAGCTCTATCCTGGGCCCGGCAAAAGGTGCGCCGTTTCGCAACGTCGAATATGAACCAACGACGATCGGTCCCAAGCCAAACAACAGTGTCGCACGCTCCGGGGATTCGCCCGAGCACGAGCGGCTGGCGCCGGTTCGTTGTCTCGAGATCGCCACCTAGACCACGCCGTTGAGACAGCTCATCCGCACCAGACAGCGGCCGATCATGGTCGCAACTGCCGTCCTCGCCGTCTCCCTGTCGTTGCTCGCCAGCTGCGCCAGCACGACCGTGCACAAGGCGATTCAAAGGACGACGGCGCCACCCCCGACGACCGCGCCACCGCCCCCACTGCCGATTGCGCCGCTCACCGGCTTGCTCGTCAGCGCCGTCAACAACCGTCCCGCGCTGTCCGTCAAGGTCGACAACTCCCCACCCGCCCTTCCCCAGTGGGGACTCGACCGCGCCGATCTGGTCACAGACGAGCTCGTCGAGGGCGGCCTGACCCGGCTCATGGCCACCTACCAGTCGCAGGACTCGGCCCTGGTGGGTCCCATCCGCTCCGCCCGTCCTGTTGATGCCGCGCTCCTTCGGGAGCTCGGCGGCGGCATCTTCGCCTACTCCGGGGCCGCAGACGGCGAGATCGCCCCCGTGAAGGCGGATTCCACGGCGACTCTCGTGGCAGCTGACGCCAATGGGTCTGCGTTCCAGCAGATCCCCGGCCGGCGGGCGCCGTACTCGACCTCGTCCACCACGGCCCAGCTCTACGCGGCGGGGACCCAGGCCGGCGCGGCGGCGGTGCCCCCCCGGCCGCTTTTCACCTACAACACGACCCTCCCGGTGGCGCCCCCCGCCGCCCACGCCACGCTACCGATGTCACCGCAGTCGAGTGCCGGCTGGGATTGGGACCCAGCTTCGCGGGCGTACCTCCGAAGCCAGAACGGTGCCCCAGATGTGCAGGCCGACGGCACCCGCGTCTCTACCGTCAATGTCGTGGTGCTGTCGGTCGGCATCGGGCCGACAGGGATCTTCGACGCCGCTGGGAACGAGGATCCCCTCGTGATCGCCACCGGCTCCGGACCGTGCTGGATCCTCCGCGACGGCAAGGTCATCGCCGGCACCTGGCAGCGGCCGTCGATCACCGACACCGTCCACCTCGTGGACCCGTCAGGAGCGGCGATCCCGCTGGAGCCGGGCAAGACCTGGATGGAGCTGCTCCCCCGCCCTGGCGCACCCGGTCTCTCCTGATCGCCCGCCGGTGGCGCCGGCACGACCGGACACGGCCGGCGGGTCGCTCACGGACCGGTGGTCAGGGACGTCAGCGAGGCGGGAGTCCCGGCCACGTCGGCCCGCAGCGTCGCACCGAGATCGGGGGCGCCGGAAAACAAGCCGCTGAGAAAGTCGGCGGTCGCGCGGTCGAGCACCGACGTCCAGGGACTCGGGCCGGCGATCGGCGAGAGATGGTCGGCACCGTGAAAGACGAGGAGCCACCCGGGCACGCGAACCTGGTCCGTGAGTCGCAGACCGTTCTGGATTGGAACGATGCGGTCCTGATCCCCTAGCGCGATGAGCAATGGCGCGGAGCCGCGGACCTTCGCCGTCGGGGGCTGGACGTCCAACGGGTTGGGGGCGTCGGCCACGACCGCGCCAACCCGGGGGTCTCGATCGTTCGAGCCGTAGCCGACAAGGAGTGCGGTCTCCGCGCCGTCCGAGTGGCCGGCGACAGCGATCCTCGCCGGATCGACGAGACCGCTGAGCGGCGTGTTCGGGGACTGCGTCGCAGCGAGCATTTGCGTGATCACGAAGCGCACGTCGGCAGGCTGATTGGCGATGTCCGCCTCGTCCAGCTCCGCGCCCGCCACGGCCTGGTCGGTGAGCGGGAACATCGGGGCGGCGACGACGAAGCCACGCTCGGCCAATGCGTTGCAGGCCCGTCGATACGGATCCAACCCGACCTGGAAGCCGTGGGCGAAGACGACCAGCGGGTGTGGTCCCGAGAGATCGTTGGGGTACCAGACCTGGGTCGTCAGCGCTCGGGCCGGCGACACGATCTTGCCGTGGCTCACCGTGGGACGAGAGCGATCCACGAGGTGGAGAACCAACGTCCCGGCCCCGGTCGGGGCGACCGCTGCGGTCACTGGCGGCGCGGTGGCTTCGGGTCTGCTCGTCGCCGGTGTGCTGCTCCGCGGAGCTGTGCTCGAGACGGACCTGCGGACGTCCGATCGTGCCGCGGAGCAACCCGCTGCCGTCGCCGACGCGAGCAGTAGCGCCATGACCAAACCCCGGATCGGGCCCTTGCGCACGGTCAACCTCCCGAAGATCGCGCTGAGCTCGGCTCGATCGCGATCCCATCCCGCCATGGTCGATCGCCTCCAGGCTACGCACGATGAGCACTCACCCGGCGGTCACGAGGGTGTACGGTCCGCATGGACAAAGGGGGGAGATGCGGTCCAAGGTGGTCTTGCTCGTCGTGGCGGCCGTGTTCGTGGGCGTCGGCCTCGTTGTCTTCTTCGCCATCCCGCGCGCCGGCAACCAGCCCGAGACGACACCTCTCGCGCCGGAGACGTCCGGCGCCGTCGACGTGATCCTCACCGTGGACTCGATCGACGCCGCCTCGGGCTCGATGCGAATGCGGCTCCTGGCTGCCCCCGGCGAGCACCTGCCGCCCGATGGCGCCCTGCTCCTGACGTCGGTGGGCCAGATACCCTCGATCGGCGTCGCCCCGAACCGCCTCAACCAGGAGCAAGGTGCGACGGTCCTGTTCCAGCAGGGCGACGTGGTCGACTATCCGTTCGAGACCTACAAGGCCACCATCCAGCTCCTCGCCCTCCAGGGCACTGATCCCAACGTGGCCCAGAACACCACCCGACCCAGGCTGGCGATCGCCGGCGTCTTCGCCACCAATGCCGCCGGGTTCTCCATCACCCCGCAGAGCCACATCGGGAAGGACGACGTAGCCAGCGTCAACTTCGTGATCCGGCGCACCCTCGGCACACGAGGGTGGGTCCTGGCCATGATGGCCATCTACTGGGCGCTCGCCCTCGGTGCTGCCGCGGTGACAGCGCTTGTCATCACGCGCCGGCGAATGTGGGAGACCCGCCTGCTGGCCTGGCTCGGCGCTGTGGTGTTCGCCCTGGTGTCCTTCCGCACCGCCGCGCCGGGCAGCCCCCCGGTCGGCACATTCTTCGACTACACCAGCGTGTTCGAAGCGGTCGGCATTGTCGCCATCTCGCTCGTCGTGCTCATCGTCTTCTACATCACCCAGTCGCCGGAGATGCTCAACCTGGCTCCGCCTCGGAACGATCGCCGTTGACCTTGTCCAGCGACACGAGGTGGTGCGTCTCGTTGTAGCTCCGAAGCGACGGTCCGTTGGGCCCGATCGCCACCCGGGAGATCGCGGCCACGTCGAGGAACATGCGCCAGGCGACCGTGTCACCGACCGCGAGTGCCCAAGCGATGGCAGCCTTGATGGGCGACACGTGACTGACCACGGCGACGTCGCCCTCGCTCTCCTGGTGGGCAAGATGCTCGCACGCGTCCCGCACCCTCACACCGAGCGCTGCCAACGACTCGCCCCCTGGCGGCGAGAACGAGGCGTCATGTCGCCACCGCTGCCACGTGTCGCCGGGCACCTCGCCGAACGGCCGCCCCTCGAAGGCGCCGTAGTCGAGCTCGGTCCAGCGGTCGTCGACGTCTAGGGGCACCCGGGCCCCGAAGGCCGCCGCCGTCTCGCGAGCGCGTCGTAACGGACTGGTCACCACCCGCGTCACCTCGCCGACCATCCGTGCCGACGCTGCGGCCTGGCGCCGACCCAGATCTGTGAGCGGCGGGTCGGCCCGGCCGAGCAGCAGGCCTGCGGCGTTGGCCGCAGTCTGACCGTGGCGGATCAACACGATCATGTTCGGTGCGCCAGCTGCTCAGCGGACGAGGATGCGCCCACACTGCTCACAGGTGATGACTGCCTCCGGGGGCGCGCGGCGGATGTGATCGAGCTCCACGGCGGGCAGGGCGAGGTGGCAACCGCCGCACGAGCCGTGCTCCAGACGCGCTGCTCCGATGCCTCCCAGCCGGACCCTCAGGCGCTCGTAGCGTTGGGTGAGCTCCTGGGGCAGCTTGGCCGCCAGCGCCGTGCGGGCCTCCGTCTCTGCTGCCACCTCGGCGTCGATCTCGGCCTCGGCCTCGCGGATCACCCCCAGCAGCCGCTCGGCGTCGGTCTCGGCCGCCACGCGCTCGTTGGCGAGCCGGGCCAGCTGGGCGTCGATGGGCTCGCCTGCCGCCATGGCCTCGAAGGCCATCTCCTCGAGCTCCCGCCGACGGCGGTTGAGCGACTCCACCTCCTCCGACATGGCCATCAGCTCTCTCGACGCCGACACCTCGCCCGAGTACATCCGACCCTCCACCTCGTGGATGCGTCGGGCCACGGCGGCGATGTCGGACTCGAGGCGCCCCTGGCGCTCGGACAGGGCACGCCGGTCAGCCTCGGCCCGAGCGCTGCGGTCGCCCAGGTCGGCCAGATGACTCTCGACCGCCGCCAGCTCGGCTCGGGCCGGAAGCGTGGCCCGTCGGTGCGCCAGCTGGTCGAGTGTGGTGTCCCGCTCCTGAACCTCCAGAAGGATGTCGAGGGGAGCCACCGCGTCAGGGACTCGTCGTCGTGGTGGTCGTGCTCGTCGTGGTCGGGGGTGGTTGGGTCGTCGGGGGCTGGGTTGGCGGCGGTGGAGGCGGTGCGGCCGTCGTCGGCGGACTCGTGGAGGGCGGCCGGGTCGTCGGCGTGGCCGGAGGAAGCAGTCCCGGCGGGAGCGGCAGCCCCGGCGGCGGCGGAGGCGGCGGAGGCAGCGGGCTCGTGATGGCGCCCGGGGAGTCCTGGGCGATCAGGAAGCGCCCGGAGCCGATCTGGCTCGGGTCGGGAGCCGTGAAGCTCTCCACCGGCTGGCCCGAGAGGGTGCTGGACATGAAGTCGTGAAAGATGCGCGCCGGATAGGTACCGCCGAACACATCGACGCCCCCGACCCCGTACATGGGCACCAAGCCCGCGGGCGAACCCATCCACACCGCCGTCACGAGCTGGGGGGTGTAGCCCACGAACCAGGCGTTGGTCAGGCTGTCGGTCGTACCCGTCTTGCCGGCCACCGGCCGGTCCGACAGCGCCGCCGCCGTACCGGTTCCCCGCTGGACCACGCCCTGCAACGCCTGGGTGACCACCCTGGTCGCCTGGGCCGAGACGACCCGGTCACCCTTGTCCGCCCCGGAGAAGTCGACGTTGTTCGACGAGTCGGTCACCTTCTCGATGAAGCTCGGCGTGTGGTGCACGCCATCGGCGGCGAGGGTGGAGTAGGCCGAGGCCATCTCGAGAGGGGTGACCTCGTAGGTGCCGATGCTGAGGGAAGGGCTGGCCGCCAGCCGGACCTTGGCCGGGATGCCCATGCGGTGGGCCATGTCGACAACCTTGGGCAGGCCCACGTCCACGCCCAGGCGGATGAAGGCGCAGTTGACCGAGTTGGCCGTGGCGTCCCAGAGGTTCATCACCCCACCCCCGGGCTCGGCGTTGTTGGCCACGTACGGGCCGGAGCCGGGGTACTGGATGGTGCAGGGCGAGGTGCCGTCGATGCTGTCGTTGGGGCTGTAGCCGTTTTCGAAGGCGGCCATGAGAACGAAGGGTTTGAACGAGGAGCCGGGTTGGCGTCCCGAGCCGCCGCGGCCCGTGGCCACGTCATAGCCATGGTTGGAGGCGGGGTTGCCCGAGACGAGCGCCCGCACGTAACCGGTGGCCGGATCCATCGACACCACGGCCGAAGTGAACTTCCCGCCCGTGTCCGGCAGCCGGGCCGCCACCGCCGCTTCGGCGTTGCGCTGCATCGTGGGATCCAGCGTCGTGGTGATGTTCAGGCCACCCTTGTTGAGGCTGTTCAGGCGCTCCGAGGGGCTCGAGCCGAGGAAGTCGAAGCGATGGTCGGTCACGTCCAACAGGGAGGCCTTGACCTCGGCCACGAAGGGGCTGTCCTGCTGGTTGGCGGGCTGATTGACCGTCGAGGGCACCGGTGTCGTCTTGTACTGATCGGCCTGGGCGCTTGTGAGGTGCCCGTTGGCCACCATTCCTTCGAGGATCTGGTTGCGACGTTGGGTCGCCGCCACCGGGTGACGGAGCGGGTCGTAGCCGACGGGATTGCGGATGACGCCGGCTAGCAGCGCCGCTTGGCCCGAGTCGAGCGCGCTCACATCACGTCCGAAGTAGGTCTGGGCCGCGGCCTGGACTCCGTAGGCGCCGTTGCCGAGGTACACCGTGTTGAGGTAGCGCTCGAGGATCTGGTCCTTGGACATCTGCTGCTCGAGGCGGTAGGCGAGCACCGCCTCGCGCAGCTTGCGGTTGACGCTCCGCTCCGAGTTGAGCACGGCGTTCTTCACCAGCTGCTGGGTGATCGTGGAGCCGCCCTGCAGGCCCCCGCCGTTGACGTCGCTCGTGAAGGCCCGGAGGATGGAGCGGAAGTCGAGGGCGCCGTGTCGGTAGAAGGAGGCGTCCTCGGCGTCCAGCACCGCGTTGACGACCGTCGGGGGAACCTGGGCCAGCTTGACCGGGTTCCGGTAGTCCGCGTCCTGAAGCACCGCCAGCAGGTCGCCGTTGGTGTCGTAGACCTTCGACGGCACGTTGAGGGGCCTGAGCTGGAGTGGCTCGGCCACGGCGGCGTTGTGGGTGGCTCCGACGGACAGTCGGACAACCGGCACGAGCAACAACGTCCCCAGCGCCAGCGCGGTCCCAGCGGCCACGAAGGTGATCACGAAGTGTCGCAGTTTGTCCATTGACGGGTTCACGGTAACTGAGAGGACCGCCTCTCCAGCATCGGGCACTCCAGCATCGGGCGCTCCAGCATCGGGCCCCTCAGTGTGACCCAGGAGCATGCCACGCGCTCGGAGCGCTCGACCAGGCGACCGGGGACCCGGACTCGGGCTCCCTCGTCAGGAGTACCGGGTGACGAACCCCCGACGTCGGAACGTGGCGAGCATCAGCACGAGGAAGCCCAGCGCGGCCAGGGCGGCCACCACGGTCGACGCGGTCGCCAGGCCCAGCTGGCCCCATTGCATGCCGTGGCCGTCGATGAGGCTGCGTCCGGCGGCGAAGGCGTGTGTCGTCGGCAGGGTGACGGCCAGGGGGCGGAGGAACCACGGCAGCGCCGCCACCGGGTAGAACACACCCGACAGGGGCATCACCACGAACAGGATGCCCCAGGCCAGGGCCTCCGCCCCGGTGCCGAAGCGCAGGACCAGGGCGATGACGAACAGGGCGATCACCCAGCCCACGACGAGCAGGAGGGCGATGATCGGGATCAGGCCGACGCCGAGCCGGCCGACGTTGAAGGCGTAGAAGCCGAGGGCGGCAAGGGCGACGACGCCCACCCCCATGACGAGCTTGACCATGCCGAACAGGGCCACACCGCAGGCGTACTCGACCTCCCGCAGCGGCGAGACCATCAGGTTCAGCAGGTTGCGTGACCACGTCTCCTCCAGGAACCCCGTCGAGAGGGCGATCTGGGCCTGGTAGACGACGTGCCAGAGGACGATGCCCGATAGCAGGTAGCCGAACGCCACTGCCCCGCCAGTGCCCTGCCGGGCCACGAACACGCCGAGGGAGCCGAACAACAGGACATCGACCAGCGGCCACAGCACCACGTCGAACAGCCGATGGGGACTGCGCAGCAGGACGTAGGCGTGGCGCCGGGCCACGGCTCGGATCCGCAGCCAGCTCGAGCCGGTCATGCCGGCCCGTCCGTCTGCTGGGCGCCGACCGGGCGCTCGTGTTCGTCGGGCCGGCCTCCCGGTCCGGCTGCGTTGTCGATCCGGCCTCCCGGTCCGGCTGCGTTCTCGGGCCCGTCTCCCGGGCCGGCTGCGCTCTCGGGCCCGCCTCCCGGGCCGGCTGTGCTGTCGGGCTGCCCTGCCGGGCGGGCCGCCTCGACGGGGTCACCTGCCGGCCCCCCCGTCGCCAGGTGAAGGAAGACGCCCTCGAGGTCGCGCCGGCCGAAGCGACTCGCCACCGATGAGGGCCGACCGTCAGCCACCACCCGACCCGCCGCCATGAAGACCACCCGCTCGCAGAGCCGCTCGACCTCGGCCATGTTGTGGCTGGTGAGGAGCAGGGCCGTGCCCTCGGTGTCGCACAGCTCGGTCAGCCCCACCCGGACTCGCCGGGCCACGTCGGGGTCCAGCGACGCCGTGGGCTCGTCCAGCACCAGCAGGCGGGGCCGGTGGAGGGTGGCCTTCACCACGCCGACCAGAGTGCGCTGCCCGGACGACAGCTCCGTGCCCAAGCGCCCGGCCAGATGGCCGATACCGAACCGCTCGAGGGCCATGGTGATGCGCTCCCGCAGGTCCCGGACCCCGTAGAGCTGGCCGAACATGTGGAGGAACTCCCGTACCCGGAGTCGCTCCGGCAAGGGCAGATAGCCGGCGGCGAAGCCGACCTCGCCCATGGCCTGGCTCCGCTCCCTCGGGAGGGGATGGCCGGCGATTCTCACCGAGCCGGAGTCGGGGAGGATGGCGCCCAGCATCATCAGCAGGGTCGTGGTCTTGCCGGCACCGTTGGGGCCGAGAAGACTGACCCGCTCGCCCGGACGCACGACCAGGTCCACCCCGTCCACGGCGCGGACGCCCTTGAAGCGCTTGACAAGCTGATGGGCGTCCAGCACCGTGTCCACGCCTTCCACTCTGTCAGGCGGGGACGGGGAGCCGGCGAGGAATAATGAGCGGGACAGAGCCCCAGCAAACATCGCAGCCCCCGGGCGAGGCCACCGGCCATGGCCGCCAGGCCCTGGGGATCGGGCGGTTCATCAGCAAGCGGGGCGCCGCACCCGACGACAGCCCGAGCGTGGCGCGGTTGGTGAGCTTCTCCGACGGCGTCTTCGCCATCGCCATCACCCTGCTTGCGTTCCAGCTGCGGGTGCCCAAGGTCGACAACGGCTTCTCGGCGTCGCAGCTCGCCAACGCCCTCGGCCACGATGCCCACCAGTTCGTGGTCTACGGCATCTCCTTCGCCATCATCGGCCAGTTCTGGGTCATTCACCATCGGGCGTTCCACCATCTGTCGGGGCACGACCGATGGCTGGCCTACGCCAATCTCGTGTTCCTGTTCTCGCTCTCGTTCCTGCCGTTCTCTGCCAACCTGTTCGGTGAGTACCGGGACAACCGCACGGCGGTGATCCTTTACGGCGCCAGCTTGGCGGCGGTGAGCCTGACCTTCGCCCTGGTCTGGTTCACCGCTGTACTGCGTGGGTTCGTCGAATCCTCCACCGATCCCCGCCTTGTCCACATGTTGAGCTGGCGGGCAGCGTTGGTGCCGGCGGCCTTCATCGGGTCGACGGTGCTCGCCCTCTTCGCCAGCCGTACCGTCGTGGAGTACTCGTGGCTCGCCGTCATCCTTGTGTTCATCGGCATCGCCGTTGTCTATGCCGACCTGCGGGGCCGCTTCTAGCGCGCCTCGTGGAAGATGACACCCAGGGTGAAGCGGACGCCGGACGTCACCGTGCTGATCCCGTGCCGCATGAGGGCGCGGTAGTGGTGGCGGCTTCCGGCGACGGGCCGGTAGCGGGTCGGGAAGATCACAGCGTGGCCCAGCGGGACCGCGACCGACGTGCCGCGCGACTGAGCGCGCGGACGCTGCTCGACAAAAAGGTTCTCGCCGCCGGTGAAGTCCACCCCCGGCTCGGTCAGGGCGACCGTGAGCTGCAACGGAAAGGCCACGTCGCCGTACAGGTCCTGATGGAGGTTGTTGTACCCCCCGCGTTCGTAGCGCAGGATCAGCGGTGTCGGCTTGGTCTGTCCGGCGGCCCGACACACGTCGACGAGCTGCTGA
Organism: Acidimicrobiales bacterium; assembly: GCA_036270875.1. Taxonomy (NCBI): domain Bacteria; kingdom Bacillati; phylum Actinomycetota; class Acidimicrobiia; order Acidimicrobiales; species Acidimicrobiales bacterium. The sequence goes on along the minus strand of DATBBR010000024.1, from coordinate 54,258 downwards.
AGGTGGGGCGGATGGCTCGGGGCCTCGCCGAGGCGCGTCGCCCAGGTGTTGGCGAGCGCCGCCAGAGGTGGATACGCGGCGTCGCGGAGCTCCGCCACTGTCGCCGGCAGCGGGTAGGCGTAGTAGCGGTAGCGTCCTTCTCCGAAGCGATAGCGTGCCATGTCGATGGTGGAGCGAAATGTGGCGTCCTCTTGGAACTGGTCGCGTAGCCACTTGCACTCGGCGCGGCTCAGCACGGCGGTCGTCGTCACGGCGTAGCCGTCCCGATCCAGCCCCGCGGCGACAGCGTCCCAGTCGCACGCCTCGACGCGCCGGCGCACGGCGCCGGGCTGTGTCGTCTGCGCCTTCGCCGCCGACGTCATGCCGAGGAGGCGAGCGCGGGCCGGCAGTCCCGGCAGGGCCGGTAGCCGGCGTCCATCGCTCGGTCCAGGGTGCGGAAGCCGACACGGTGGGACGGGTCGATGCGCCGAGCGTGATGACAGCTCGGGTAGCAGACGACGCCGGTCGTGTCGCTGCCCAGGTAGTGGATGCCGGCATCGGCCAAGCGGCCTGCCTCCTCGAGGTCCACGTCCTCGGCACTGAGCAGCTCGTGCTTCATCGCCGGCCCCAGGGCATAGTTGCCGATCTGGCCGTCGCTGCGCACGACGCGGTGGCACGGAATGAGGATGGGCACGGGATTGTGACCGAGAGCTGATCCGGTGGCCCGCACGGCCTTCGGCCGGCCGATCTCACGGGCGATCCAGCCGTAGGGGCGGGTCTCTCCCCGAGGGATCTCAAGCGCCTTGCGCAGCACGGCCTCCTCGAACTCGCTCAGCCCCCGCAGGTCGAACGCGAGGTCGGCGGCTCGTCCGCTGCGGAGGGCGGGCACGAGGCCGGCGGGCGGCCGATTTGCCCGCTCGATCGGCCGGCCGAAGCGCTCACGAAAGTCCTCTGCGAACCGGTCCATGTTCTCCTCGACCTGGGCGGCGGGGCGCACGTAGCTGATGCCACGGTCGGTGAAGGCCACGAACACGCCCCCCAGCGGGCCGGGAGAGAGCACGTAGCGGGCGATCACGCGGGCGTCGAAGTCGTCGGGCGGCTCGGCGACCAGCTCCCCCAGTACCCGGGTCAAGGGATCGTCGTCGACGTCGATGTCATGGGTAGGGCGAAACGGCCCGAGGTCGCGGGGGCTGCTCACGTGAGCTCCTCCTCCAGGTTGGTATCGGCGATCAGCACGCGTAGGCGCGCCAATCCGCGCGAGACGTGGGACTTGGCGGTGCCTTCGGGACATCCGAGGACCGCCGCCGTCTCCGAGAACGAAAGGCCGACGATGTGGCGGAGCACGACTGAGAGGCGCTGGGTCTCGGGTAGCTCGGCCAGCAGGTCCTCGACGACGCTCCTCAGCTCACGTCGACGGAGGTGTTCCTCGGGCCCACCCGAGGGGGCCCGGGGCTCGGGAGACGAGTCCAGCGGCACCTGGGCGGGCCGGCGGCTGGCGGTTCGAACCTGATTACGCCACAGGTTCAGCACGATCGTGACCAGCCAGGGCCGAAGCTGCAGCTCGCGGATTCGCTCGGGCGGGTACCCGCGCAGGGCCTGATAGGCGCGGAGAAACGCCTCGGCTGCGAGATCGGCAGCGTCGACCGGCCGTCCGGACATGCGCAGCGCCGTCGTGTACACCGCCTGTCGGTAGCTGCCCACCACCTCCGAAAAGGCGCCGTCGAGGTCGCTGCTGAGGCGGACCGTGAGCGCAGCCCGAGCGTCGGTCGCGGTCGTCATGTCATCAAGAACACCGCGAACCGAGACCGGTTGCACCGGCGGGCCGATCGGCCCCGGTCAGCCTGTCAGCAACGCAGCTGGGTGTGGGGCGGTCCCCAGCTGTTCGCATCGTTGATACGGAACCACTGCCCGCCCTCGCAGGCAACCCAGGCGCCCTTCTGCCCGTCCATGCCGCTCACGGCGTTGGGGTTCCAGTGGCTGAGGTAGCCCTCGACGGTTGGGCTGTACGCCTCTGGGCCACCCGCCCAGGTCCCGAACATGCCGCGCGGCGTGGTGGGCTCGCTGAACACACCCTGCTGGAAGGTCTGGACGTTGAGGTTGGGACCCGCCAGCTGGAGGGCACTGAAGATGTACAGCGCGGTCCAGTAGGCCTCCGGGTAGTACTTCTCCGCCGGCTCCTGGCCGGGGCGTGCGAGCTTGAAGACCTGATAGGCCTCGGACTGGGCCTTGGGCGGGAACGCGAACGCCTGGGCGGCGCCGGCGTGCGACCACTGGGACTGGGATGTCTCCCGAGCCTGGGGATCGAGCCACGGCGTGACGGTCCACTCGGGCGAGTAGCTCTGGCTGTCGGCCGAGCGGCTGAGGAAGATCTCCATGATGGGATCGCACCCGCAAATCACCGTCGTCACGCCGGCGCTTCGCATCTGGGCCATGATGCTCGTCGACTGCTGCTCCTCCGTGCTGATGTTGATGGAGTAGCTGACCCGCTTGGCGATGGTCGTGCCGCATTGCGAAGCGAGCCCGCTCTGGAACTGGTCGCCCTCCTGCATGTACTGAGGGTTCTCCGGCGTGATGAGGCCGAAGGTCCGGGTCCGGCGCTGATAGCTCGGATCCCCGGCAAAGATCGCAGGCATGCCGGCCGCTCGGCGGCAGATGCCCTGGACGCCCGCGGTCGTGATCTTCGTGCCGTCGGGGGCGATCGAGTACTCGTAGGGGGCGTACTGGCGGAACCAGGACTGCGGCAGGCCTACCGCCCCGATGGCGATCACGTGCTGTTGAGCGAGATCCTCGTCGTAGGGCTGGGTCGAGGCCAGAGTGGGGCTCGACGACAGGTCCAGGAAGCCACCCATGCTCCTGGCTGTGGCCGCGTCCGCCTGGGCTCCCTGCAGGTCCTGACCCTGGTCCTCGGCGATGTTGTCGCCCTGACCGTTGTAGTCCTTCACCGCCACGTGGCGCCCGTAGAGCTCGTAGCTCTTGTTGAACAGGTCGATATATGCACGTAGGTCGGACAGGTACTGGTCGTCGCTCCCGGGTGCCGCGCTGCCGGCCGCGGCGAAGGCGGCCTTCTCCTCGGCCGAGTTCGTCCTCCTGAAAACCGCCGTGATGGTGTCCCCGCTGACACCGGCCGCCGTAGCTCCTCCGTTGTTGCCGTGATAGGCGGGAACACACGGCGGGGCGTACACCGTCCAGGCCACCTGCTTCGCCCCGTTGGCACATGCCCCGCCGCCGCGCGTCGCGCCCCCCGAGCCGGTGGCAGCGGCGGGCGTGATGCCCGACGCCGAGGCGGAGCCACCGCCCGCCCCGCCGGCGGCAACCCCTTGGACGCCAGTGCCTCCGCCGCCGGCGGCCAGGCTGCCCGCCCCGCCTGCGCCCGTCCCGCCCGCTGTCGACCCGCCGGAGCCCGAGGCCTGCACGTGCTGGCCCGGCTGGTTGATGGAGGGCACGAGGGTGAGCACGAGAACGAGGGCGATGAGGGCGACGCCCATCGGCGCGTAGCGCCTCGCCAGGCGGGCCAGATACCGGCGCACCATGACTTCCACCTGGGTGCTGTCGAGCGCCGGCGGCGAGGAGCGCGGGGCCGGCGTCATCGGCTTGCCGCCCGCGCTTTGCGCACGTCCACACGCCTCCGCCGCACCGCCTCGACGGCACCAAGCACACCCACCCGACCTGCCCCAGACACCCCAGACACCCCCAACCTCGTCCTGACGGCTTCGTCAGCTTATCCCCCGGATCCAGTGCACAGCGGGGGCGCCCCGGCTACCGCCGTCCGGCCATGAACCACAGCGCCAGCTCCATGGCAGCCAGTCCGAACCACAGCCCAGCCACCGTCCACCTCCCCAAGGCGAGACCGACCACGAGAGCGATGACGAGCCAGACCACCCCGAGCGCCCCGAACAGGCGCCGCTGCCACCGTCGCCGTTTGAGCCGTGTCCCCGACGCCGGCGCGCCGTTCAGCGATGCCACCTGGCAACCATAGGTCGGCCCGGGAGGCCGGCCCGTGTGAGGCCGCTGGCGCCGAGCGTCCAGGCCCGGCCCGGCAGGGCCACCGGGCAGCACACCAATCACGCCGCCGTGCGTCAGCCAGGGGGATGTTCGGGTAGACCCTTGGTGTGGACAATGTGTTGAACCCGATGGCTGCCGCCGAATTGGTGAAAGCCCCATCTCGCGCCCTCGCCGGCGCGCTGACATGCGTGACCCGTCCGGTGGCGGAGGTGATCGGTGCCGTCCCCGCGCTCAGCCAGATCGGGCTGCTCCGTCCAATGCGGCCCGACCAGGTCGTCAGCGTGGTGGCCGCAATGCGCCGTTGGGGTTTGACCCCCGCCACCGGCTACGCGGCTGCGGCGGTGCGCTTCCCGAACGCGGCGGCGGTGATCGACGAGGCGGGGACCCTCAGCTTCGCCGAGGTGCACCGCCGCACGACGTCACTCGCCAACGGCCTGGCCGATTCGGGCATTGGTGAGGGTGACAACGTGGGAGTCCTCTGCCGCAACCACCGCGGCTTCGTGGACGCGACCATCGCGCTGTCGAAGCTCGGCGCCAACGCCTACTTCCTCAACACCTCGTTCGCCGGACCCCAGCTCGCCGAGCTCATCAAGGCGGAGAAGGTGACGGGTCTGGTCTACGACCAGGAGTTCACCGAGGCGGTCAAGCAAGGTGCACGGAGGTGCAGACGCTTCGTGGCCTGGGTCGACGAGCCCACCGGACGCGGACGTTCGAGTGATCCGACGCTCGAGAGCCTCATCGCCACCCACAACGACCGCCATCCCGCCCCGCCGGCCAAGCCCGGGCGTCAGATCATCCTCACATCGGGCACGACGGGACGGCCCAGAGGAGCAAACCGCGGCGCGCCGGGCACGCTCAACCCGCTGGTCGCCTTCCTCTCCCGGATCCCGCTCCGACATCGGGACACGACGCTCATCGCCGCACCGCTCTTCCATGCGTGGGGGCTCGGCAACTACGCCTTGTCGCTGGTGGCTGGGGCGAGCGTGGTCCTCCATCGTCGATTCGACCCCGAGGCGATCCTCGCCGCCATCGAGGAGCATCAGGTCACGGTCCTGGCTGCCGTGCCCGTCATGATCCAGCGGATCATGGACCTGCCCGAGACGACCCGCCGCCGGTACGACACACGGTCACTGCGCGTCGTCGGCCTCAGCGGCTCGCCGCTGTCCGACCGGCTCGCCCATTCGTTCATGGACTCCTTCGGCGACATCGTCTACAGCCTTTACGGATCGACCGAGGTTGGCTGGGCCGCCATCGCCACGCCCGAGGACCTTCGCGAGGCGCCCGGCACCGCCGGTCTTCCGCCCCGAGGCACGGTGATCCGCATCGTGGACGAGAAGGGAGACGAGGTCCCCGTAGGTACGACGGGTCGGATCTTCGTCGGCAGCGAGCTGCTCTTCGAGGGGTACACCGCCGGTGAGAGCAAGGAAATGCTCGACCAGCTCATGTCGACGGGAGACCTCGGTCACCTGGACGAGGCCGGGCGGCTCTTCGTGGAGGGCCGGGAGGACGACATGATCGTCTCAGGCGGCGAGAACGTGTTCCCCCAGGAGGTCGAGGAGCTGCTCCGGGCCCACGATGCCGTGGCCGACGCGGCAGTGGTCGGCGTCCCCGACGAGCATTTCGGCCAGCGCCTCAAGGCCGTGGTCGTGGTCCGGGACGATCATGGTGTCTCGCCTGACGCCCTCAAGGCCTACGTGCGCGCGAACCTGTCCCGCTTCAAGGTGCCGCGGGACGTCGAGCTCGTCGATGACCTGCCGAGGAACCCGACCGGGAAGGTCCTCAGGAAGGAGCTCGACGGCAGCGCCGACCGCGACTGAGCGCAGCGCGGGCCAGGTCGTGCTCGAGGCTGGAGCCGCGTTGTGACCTGAGTCACTTGCTAGGCGCCAGCAATTGGATGCACCAAGCAACTATCCGGGCTATCCTTGGGGCATGACCGCCACGGACGACATCTCGGCGCTCGAGCGAGCGCTGATCCGTGCAGCCCGCACGGTCGGCCGCCTCGACCTGCCTGCTCGGCTCGCCGAGGTTCCCCTCGGGAAGGAGTCCTACTGGTTGCTGAACCGGGTCGAGGAGCTCGGCCCGATGCGGGCGTCGGATCTGGCCGCCGCCCTCAACCTGGACGCATCCACGATCAGTCGCCAGACCCACAAGCTCGTTGACGCCGGCCTGATCGAGCGGAGCATCGACCCCGTCGACGGTCGTGCCTGCCTCCTCGCCGTCAGCGAACGGGGACGCGACGCCCAGGCGGAGGTCGTCTCATTCAGACGCCAACAGCTCGCCGAAATGCTCCGGGAGTGGTCCGACGCCGACCGCCGCCTCGTGACCAACCTGCTCGACCGCCTGGCCGACGATCTCGGTGGGCCGGAGGGCGTCAGCACCCGTTCCGCGACCCGCGCCCCTCAGCGCGTGCCGCAGCCGTCATGACCACGGTCGCCCGGCCCGAGCCGTCAGGGCCCCTCGAGCTCACGCACCGCCAGATCATGGTGGTGCTGAGCGGCCTCATGCTCGGAATGCTGTTGGCCGCGCTCGACCAGACCATCGTGGCCACCGCCCTGCCCACGATCGCGGGCGACCTGGGGGGCATCGGTCACCTCTCCTGGGTCGTGACGGCCTACCTGGTGACGTCCACCGCCGCGACCCCCCTCTACGGCAAGCTCTCGGACCTCTACGGGCGCAAGCGCCTCTTCCAGGCCGCCATCCTCATCTTCCTGGCCGGCTCGGTGCTGTCGGGCATCAGCCAGAACATGCTGGAGCTGGTGGCCTTCCGGGCGGTCCAGGGCGTGGGCGCAGGCGGGCTGTTGGCGTTGGCCATGGCCATCACCGGTGACATCGTGAGCCCCCGCCAGCGGGGCCGCTACCAGGGCTACTTCGGCGCCGTGTTCGCGCTCGCCAGCGTGGGCGGGCCGCTCCTCGGCGGCTTCTTCACCGACCACCTGTCGTGGCGATGGATCTTCTACATCAACCTACCTATCGGCGTTCTCGCTCTGGCCGTGACCTCGGTCGTGCTCCGTCTGCCCTTCGCCCGGCGCAAGGCAGTCGTCGACTACACGGGCGCGACGCTGCTCGTCGGTGCCGTCGTCGCCCTGCTCCTCGTCACCGTGTGGGGCGGCAACACCTACCCGTGGGGTTCACCGCCCATCATCGCCATGGCGCTCGTCGGCGTGGGCCTGGTCGGGGCCTTCGCCTGGTGGGAGCAGCGTCGGGCCACCGAGCCGATCCTGCCGCTCGGCCTCTTCCGCAACCGCGTCTTCAGCGTCGCCAACGCCACCACCTTCTTCCTGGCTATGACGATCTTCGGCGCCATCATCTTCCTGCCTGAGTACATGCAGCTGGTGACGGGCGCCTCGGCGACGGTCTCGGGGCTGCTCCTGCTGCCACTCATGGGCGGCCTCCTCGTGGCGTCCATCGTCAGCGGTCGCCTCGTCACCCGCGTCGGTCGCTACAAGGTCTTCATCGTCATCGGGGGCGCCCTGCTCGTGCTGGGCATGTGGCTCCTGTCGCACCTCGGGCTGCACACGTCACGAGTCCTCGCCGGGGCCTACATGGTCCCGCTCGGGGTGGGCATGGGCATGATGATGCAGAACCTGGTGCTGGCCGTGCAGAACGCGGTCCCCATGAAGGACCTCGGCACCGGCACGTCAACCATCAACTTCTTTCGGTCCATGGGCGGCTCCTTCGGCACTGCCATCTTCGGCGCCGTACTCACCGCCCGGCTGAACAACTGGCTCCCGCGCCTGCTGCCCGGTGGCTTCCACGGCCACGTGACCGCCAACTTCGTGTCATCGCCGCAGTCGGTGCGGGCCCTCCCGGCTTCGGTCCGCTCGGGCGTGGTCCTGAGCTTCGTCCACTCCATGCACACGGTCTTCATGGTCGGGATCCCCGTCGCGATCGCGGCGTTCCTGCTCGCCACCTTCCTGCGGGACCTTCCGCTGCGCCGCCAGTCCCACATCGGCATGGAGGAGACGGTGCCGGTGCCGGTGGAGGCGGAGGGCATCGAGGACGTCTTGGCTATGCCCGAAGGGGCCGTTTCGCGAATTTGAGCGGTCGGCCGGGTGGAGGCTGGTGGGCCTCCCGGTAGGCTTACGGCGGCCACCTCGGAGAGAATGCTGCCATGGCCCCCCCGATCCTGCTGACCGTCGACGACGACCCCGGCGTCTCCCGCGCCATCGCCCGCGACCTGCGCCAGCACTACTCCGAGGACTACCGGATCCGCCGGGCCGAGTCGGGCCAGGAGGCCCTCGACACGCTGTCGGAGCTCAGGGACCGCGGTGACCGGGTCGGCCTCCTGCTGGCCGACCACCGAATGCCGCAGATGAACGGGGTGGAGTTCCTGGAGCGGGCGCAAGAGGTGTACCCGGAGGCACGCCGGGTGCTCCTGACAGCCTACGCCGATACCGAGGCGGCCATCGGCGCCATCAACCGGGCCGATGTCCATTACTACCTGCTCAAGCCGTGGGACCCGCCCGAGGAACGGCTCTACCCGGTCATCGACGACCTCCTCGAGGACTGGCGGGCCCAGGATCGGCCACCCTTCGAGGGTGTGACGGTCGTGGGGCACCGGTGGTCGGCGGCGTCGCACGACATGAAGGACTTCCTCACCCGCAACCAGGTCCCGTACCTGTGGAAGGAGCACGGTCGCGACGAGGAGGCGGACCGCCTGCTGGCGGCCAAGGGCATGAGCCCCGACGACCTGCCCCTGGTCGTCGTCCCCCCCACGACGAAACTGCGGTCGCCGTCCACGGCCGAGGTCGCCGCCGCCCTCGGGTTGACCCGTACACCCAACCTTCCCTTCTACGACCTCATCGTCGTGGGTGGCGGTCCCGCCGGGCTCGGCGCCGCCGTGTACGCGGGCTCGGAGGGGTTGAAGACGGTGCTCGTCGAGCGCGAGGCAGTGGGCGGCCAGGCCGGTCAGAGCTCTCGTATCGAGAACTACCTGGGTTTTCCGTCTGGGATCTCGGGCGCCGACCTGGCCCGCCGCGCCGCCACCCAGGCGCAGCGGTTCGAGGTCGAGACCCTGCTCGTGTCCGAGGTCGATGCCCTCGAGATCTGCGGGTCGGCCCGGGTGGTGCGGATGCGCGACGGCACGGAGCTACAGGCTCGCTCGGTGCTCCTGACCACCGGCGTCGCCTACCGTCGGATCGGCATTCCCGAGGTGGAGCGGTTCACCGGCCGCGGCGTCTACTACGGGGCGACCATGACCGAGGCCACGAGCTGCGAGGGCGACGACGTGTACATCGTCGGCGGAGCGAACTCAGCCGGGCAGGCTGCTGTGTACTTCTCCCGCAAGGCTCGCAGCGTCACGCTGCTCTATAGGGGCGCGTCGATCGAGCGGTCGATGTCGCATTACCTCGTGGAACAGATCAGGGAGCACCCGAGCATCACGGTGCGGGAGCAGACCGAGATCGTCTGGGCCGACGGCGACGACCACCTCGAACAGGTGCGGCTTCTCCACCGGCCCACCGGCACCGAGGAGAAGGTCGACACCTCGTGGCTGTTCGTGCTCATCGGCGCCGCCCCCGGCACGGAGTGGCTGGGCGACACCGTCCGCCGGGACGATCGGGGCTTCGTCGTCGCTGGACCGGATCTGTTGGTCGACGGCAAGCCGCCGCCGGAGTGGCCGCTCGAACGTCACCCGCTCTTCCTCGAGACCAGCGTCCCCGGCGTCTTCGTGGCGGGCGACGTTCGCAGTGAGTCGGTCAAACGGGTCGCCTCGGCCGTGGGCGAAGGGGCGATGGCCGTGAGCCTCATCCATCGCTACCTGGATCAGCAATGACGCTCGTCGACGAGCTGCGGGGCTGCTTCCTGTTCGAGAAGCTATCCGACGAGCAGCTGACCTGGCTGGCCGAGCACGGACAGGTCGTGACGTACGACGAAGGCGAAGAGGTCTTCCACGAGGGCGAGCCGGCCGAGGGGTTCTTCGTCCTGTTCGACGGCCAGATCCAGATGCTCAAGCGGATCACCGGCGAAGACGTGGTGATGAACACGACCGATCACCACGGCGCCTACGCGGGAGCCATCCGGGCCTTCGTGGAGAGCGCGGACGACAAGGTCTACGTCAACACCCTCCGGACGCTCACGCCCGTGCGGTTCTTCCGACTGCAGGCGGACGATTTCGCCTACGTCCTGAAGACGTGGTTCCCGATGGCCGTCCACCTGCTCGACGGGATGTTTCTCGGTCTGACGAACGTCGAGAACATCGTCGGCCAGCGCGAGAAGCTGGTCGCCCTCGGGTCACTCTCGGCCGGCCTGGCCCACGAGCTGAACAATCCCGCCGCCGCCGAGGTGCGCGCCGCGCAGGCGCTGCGGGAGCGGCTGGGCGACGCCCGCCGGGCCATCGTCGCCCTCGCCGCCCAGGTGGACGCCGAGACGTTCGCGGAGATCGTGGCCCTGCAGGGCGCCGCCGCCGAGCAGGGTCGCAACTCAGAAAAGCTGTCGGCGCTCGATGCCGGCGACCGTGAGGACGAGCTCGGCCAGCGCCTCGAAGACGCCGGCGTGCCCCGGGGGTGGGACATGGCGCCCACCCTCGTCGCCGCCGGTGTCGACTCGGACTGGATCGAGCGGGTCACATCCCTTGCGGGCAACCGAGTCGAGGACGTGCTGGCGTGGATGGTGGCGGCCCTGGACATCGACGCCATGGTCGAGGAGCTGTCAACGGCTGCCGGCCGCATCACGACGCTGGTCGGGGCCATGAAGAAGTACAGCCGGGTGGACCCGTCGGCCATGGAGGCCGTCGACGTCCACGAGGGTATCGAGAACTCGCTGGTCATCCTTCAACACCGCCTGAAGCAGGGGATGGAGGTGGTTCGCGAATATGACCCCAACCTGCCCAAGGTGCCGGCCTATCCTGGCGAGCTCAACCAGGTGTGGATCAACATCATCGACAACGCCATCGACGCCACCGAGGGCAAAGGAACGCTCACCATCCGCACTGGTCGCCAGGCCGACTCGGTACTTATCGAGATCGCGGACGACGGACCCGGGATCCCGCCCGAGCTCCAGCGACGGGTGTTCGAGCCCTTCATCACGACCAAGGAAGTAGGCAAGGGAACGGGTCTCGGGCTCGACATCTGCTATCGCATCGTCGTCCGTCGGCACCACGGCGACCTGACGGTCACATCGTCGCCGGGCGACACCCGCTTCCAGATCCGCCTCCCCCTTCAGCAACCGGCGACCACCCATAAGAAGTAGCGTCGGGAGTCTGCCGCTCCGACAGGTGACGGGGGGAGATCGTATGAGGTCTGACGAGGTTCGGGCAGCCGGTCGCCTCGCCGGCCAGCTGTTCGGCGGGGTGGTCTCCGAGGTGGAGCACGTGCACCAGGCCGTGGCCAAGCGCTCCTTCGGTCCCACCGGGCCGTTGGGGCGCCCGGCCCGGGTGGTGCACGACGGCATCGCCCAGGCGGTGTACGGAGGCCTGCGCGGCGGCGGCTCCATCGCCGGGGCGTGCACCGGACAGGTCATGTCGATGGTCGCTCGCGAGGATCGAGAGACGGGCCCGAGCTCCTCGATGAACGTGGCGCTGTCGGCGCTGAACGCCGCGATCGGCGACCGGCTCGCCGATGCCGGCGATCCCTTGGCCATCCCCATGGCGGTGCGGGAGGTGGGCCGGGATGTCGTCCTGACGCGCGCCGCGCTCGCCGCGACACACCCGCGTGCCACCCCGAAGCTGGTGGTGTTCGTCCACGGACTGGGCGAGACCGAAGGCTCTTGGAGACCGGGCCGGGGCGCCGTCGACCAGGTGAGCTATGGCGACGCATTGCGCGACGAGCTCGGTTACACCCCCGTGTACCTGCGCTACAACACCGGACGTCATATCTCCGACAACGGCCGCGAGCTCGCTGGGCTCCTCAGGGAGCTGACCGACGCCTGGCCTGCGCCGGTCGAGGAGCTGCTCCTGATCGGCCACTCGATGGGAGGTTTGGTGATCCGCAGCGCCTGCCACGATGGCCAGGCCGCCGCTGAGGCGTGGGTCGGCGCAGTCCGCCACATCTTCTATCTGGGCTCGCCTCATCTGGGCGCGCCGCTCGCTCGAGGAGCCGGTCTGCTCGGCTGGTTGCTGGCCAGAGCGCCGGAGACGAGAGCCTTCGCCCCCATGGTCAACGGACCGAGCGCCGGCATCCGAGACCTGCGCTTCGGCTACATCCTCGAGGAGGATTGGATCGATTGCCACGCGGAGACCTGTCTGCGCGATCACCGCCATGACGCCCCACTCCTCGACGGCGCCGACCACTACGCCATCAGCGTCACCGTCACCACCGACCCCTCCCATCTAGTCGGACGGCTGGTCGGCGACCTGCTGGTCCGGCCGGCAAGCGCGCACGGGCGCAGGCGGCGGCACCAACACGTCGCCTTTCCCGTAGACGGCGAACGGCAGCTCGGGGGCATGCATCACTTCGACCTTCTTCGGCATGGCGATGTCTGGGCAGAGATGCGTAGCCTCCTCGACCCCTCTCGTCGTCGATCGCCGGACATCCCGGATCTCACCCCACTGTCCTGAGCGATGGGCACCATCGATCGACGAACACCCGTGCACGGGTCTGTCGCTCCCGGGTTTGATCCGGTGCACGACGCCTTTGTCGACAACCTCGACTCGGGACGCGACGTCGGAGCTGCCGTTGCCGCCTACCACCACGGTCGAAAGGTGGTGGACCTGTGGGGCGGCACGGCGGACCCCTCCACGGGACGACCGTGGGAGGAGGACTCCATCGTCTTGGTGTTCTCCACCACGAAGGGGGCGACAGCTCTGTGCGCCAACGTGCTCGCCGAGCGAGGGGCACTCGAGGTGGACGCCCCCGTCGTCCGCTACTGGCCCGAGTTCGCCCAGGGAGGCAAGGCAGAGATCCCCGTCAGGTACCTACTGTCGCACCAGGCCGGGCTGGCGTGGATCGATGGCGAGATGAGTCTCGATGAAGCGCTCTCCTGGGACCCCGTCGTCGCCGCTCTGGCCCGGCAGACGCCCAACTGGGACCCGGGCACGCGACACGGCTACCACGCCACGACCTACGGATGGTTGGTCGGCGAGGTGATCCGTCGGATTACGGGTACCAGCGTTGGGAGCTTCTTTCGCACCGAGATCGCCGAGCCCCTCGGTCTCGACTTCTGGATTGGGTTGCCAGAGGCCGAGGAGCGGCGCGTGGTCCCGGTGATTCCGTTCGAGATCCCCAAGGACGCCGACCTGGCCGAGATGATCGACGCCTTCCTGGGACCCGGCAGCAGCCTTGGCAAGGCGCTCGTGGCCCCCGGCGGTGCTCTCGCTGATCAGGTGGTCTGGAACTCGCGCGCCATGCGCGCCGCCGAGGTCCCCGCTGCCAACGGCGTGACCGACGCTCGCTCCTTGGCCCGTATGTACGCCAGCATCATCGGCGAGACGGACGGTATCCGTAGCCTCGGGAAGGACCAGATGCAGCGGGCCACTACCCGGGTCACCAGCGGACCGGACTTGGTGCTTCTCGACCTCGACATCCAGTTCGGCTTGGGCTACATGGTGCCCTCCGAGCTCATCGTGATGGGCGGGCCCAGGAGCTTCGGCCACTTCGGGGCCGGCGGCTCGGTTGGATGGGCTGACCCTGACGCCGGGCTTGCTGTCGGGTACGTGATGAACCGGATGGACATCGGTCTTGCGGGCGACGTTCGCAGCACCAACCTGTTCAACGCCGCATACCACGCGGCGTCCGGGTCGTAGACCGGGCCGACGACCGTCGGGTCCTTCCCCGCCCTCGACTCACCGACATCTCAGTCCACCACGAGCGCCAGGCAGGACGTTGCTCGCGGTCGATCCTCACTCCGTGCGCTGAGCGACGGTGACGACGGTGGGAAAGGACAGTCCGAACACCCGAAGGACGGGGCTCTGGCGACGCACTCGAAGGCCTGCAGCCTCGACGCGGGCGCGCATCTCAGCGCGGGTCGGCCAGTAAGCAGGTTGACCGGCCCTGGCGAACAAGCTCTGCGCCATGCGCGCTGCAGCGACGCTGCGAGGGTTCACGACCGCCACGATCACCCGACCTCCCGGGACGAGGACCCGGCGAAACTCTCGCAGCGCGGCGTCGTGATCGCTGAACCAGTGGAAGGCCTCGGTCGATACCACGGCATCGGCGGACTCGCTGCATACCGGGAGTCGGACAGCGTCGGCCTGGACCCAGGGGCCGATCCGGCGACGGGCCGCCTGCTCGAGCATGCCCAAGGAGAGGTCGAACCCGCAGATGAGACCGCTCAGGAGCGCTCCAGTCCGAGCAGTCAGGATCCCCGTGCCACAACCCACGTCCAGAACGCGTCGGACCGGTTGGGTCCGCAGCTCGGCGAGAACCGCCTCGTGAACCGGCCGGTACACCGCCCATTGGGCAGGCGGCGCATCATAGAAGCGCGACCAGATGTCGAAGAAGGCTCGCCGAGCCCTGGGTACTTCTGGCACCTCTCCTCGAGGATCTCGAGCTCGCCGTCGAGCCGTCTCGTCGGTTCCTACCCTTTCGCCAGCCGAATGGACACCTGGCTGTGTGTTGCCCACCCTGAGAGCACCGGCGAGCTGCCACCCAGCCCGCTGTGGACGTCCGGGCGTTTGTAGAGCCCCTTCCTGGGTAGATCCCGGACGAGAGCGGCCGGGCGACGCTTCTGTCCTGGATGGCGCAGGCCCTTCTCGGGCAAGGCGTTCGCAACGGGGGATGGCTGACCAATGGAACGACTGAGCGGGCTCGATGCGTCTTTTCTCTACTTCGAGACGCCTGCCAATCACCTGCACGTGTCGTCGGTGATGACCTTCGATCCCTCGACGGTGCCGAACGGGTATTCGTTCGCTCACATCAAGGAGACGGTGGCCGAGCGTCTTCACCTCGTCCCTCCGTTCCGTCGCCGGTTGGTGAGCGTGCCCTTCAACCTTCACCACCCGGTGTGGATAGAGGATCCCGACTTCGATCTGGACTTCCACCTGCGTCGGGTCGCGGTCCCCGCCCCGGGGGCTCACGACGAGCTCGTCGAGCTTGCCGGACACATCGTCAGTCTCCAGCTGGACCGATCGAGGCCCCTCTGGGAGATCTGGGTCGTGGAGGGATTGGAGAATGGACAGGTCGCCACGATCTCGAAGATGCATCACTCCACCATCGACGGTGTCTCGGGGGCCAACATCCTGGCCCACCTGCTCGATCTTGCTCCGGAGCCCACCGAGGAACGACCACCGTCGCGATGGGAGCCGGAGCGAGAGCCCTCGGACGCGGCGATGCTCGGACAGGCATTGGCCTGGCGTCTTCGACGGCCAGTCGAGCTGGCCAGGCTCGTCCCCACCACGGCGGGCGCACTGTTCAAGCTCGCCTTGCGTCGTCGGGGCGGCGCGCCCAAGGGAGCGACACCGCTGACCGCCCCGCGCACCTCGTTCAACTCCACCATCACTCCCCACCGCAGGGTCGAGCTCGTGAGTGTCCCCTTGGCCGACGTCAAGGCGATCAAGAACGCCTTCGGCGCGACCGTGAACGACGCAGTCCTCGCCATCTGCGCCGGAGCCCTGCGGCGCTACCTCGAGGAGGAAGGCGAGCACTTGGAGAAGCCTCTGCTGGCTACGGTGCCCATCTCCGTTCGCGCCAACGGCGACGGACCTGGAGCTGGGGCCAACCAGGTGTCGGCCATGTTCACCTCGCTGGCGACCGACATCGATGACCCGGTGGAGCGCCTTCAGATCATTCACGAGTCGACCACCGGGGCCAAGGAGGAGCACAACGCCGTCGGGGCCACGATGCTCCAGCAGTGGGCCGAGCTGGCGGCCCCCAACGTGTTCTCCCAAGCGGCTCGGCTGTACTCAGCCATGGGCTTGGGGGGACGGCATCCTCCCATCCACAATGTCGTCATCTCGAACGTGCCAGGACCGCAGTTCCCGCTCTACTTCGCCGGGGCCCGCCTGACCGCGCTGTACCCCCTCGGCCCCATCTTCGACGGCCTCGGTCTCAATATCACGGTCTTGAGCTACCTCGACACGGTCGGGTTCGGCCTCCTCGGCGCTCGGGAGCTCATGCCTCGCCTCAAGGCGTTGGGATCGGCCATAACCGACGCGACCGCCGAGCTCAAGAAGCGGGCCGGCGCTACGGAGCGATCGGCGCCCAGCTCAGCGGGGCAAGCCGGGCGGACCGCGACCCCGGTGGCCCCGCACCAGCCTTAGAGCCGCTTGCCTCGAAGTCGAGGTAGCACCTTGTCTCCGTACACACGAAGGGCGCCATGAGGGTCGGCGCCCGATGCGTTCTGAAGACAGACGACAGTGGATCCCATCTTCTCGATCCCGCGCACCCGTTCAGCGTGCTCATCAGCATTTGACGAGATGATGTAACTCCGGCAGAACTGCTCATCGGAGATCTCTGATGCCGCCTTGGCGTGCATCTTGGCGGGGTCGTGCCAGTCGTCGGAGTAGTACTCACGGGGCTGAGCGGCCTTCCACACTCGAGCACCGTCCAGGGCCGCCTGGTCCTCGTCGGCCCACGAGAAGCCACTCTGCAGGATGATCTCACCGGGAGCCCTCCGCAGGCCCTCACAGGCCTCGCGGTAGGCCTCCACCACACGAGGTGCCAAGCTCGGATCGGCCAGGGTCCACATGCCGTCCCCGAACCGCGCTGCCAGTCGCGCCGCGCCAGGGCCGAAGGCCGAGATGTAGATCGGTGGGCGTCGCTGGCCCTTGGTGTGGAGATAGGCGGCGTTGGTTCGGAAGAACTCGCCATTGTGGTCGACCCGTTCACCCCGGAGCAGTCGGGTGATGATCTCCAGCGCCTCCTCGAGCCGAGCGACCTGCCCTCGAGGGGAAGGCCACTCCATCCCTGTCGGCACCTCGTTCAAGGCTTCACCCGAGCCCAGCCCGAGGAACGCTCGTCCGGGAAACAGCTGCTCGAGGGTCGCGAACGCCTGTGCGACCACCGCAGGGTTGTAGCGGTGCACCGGTGCGGTCACTCCCGTACCGATCGGGATCCGCTTCGTCGCCTGACCGATGGCACCCAGCAGAATCCACGCCTGGCCGGACTCGCCAGGCTCCCACCAGGGCTGAAAATGGTCGCTCACGTTGAGGGCGTCGAAGCCGGCCGCCTCCGCCGCCACCGCCTGTCTCACCAGGTCGCTCGGTGGGAACTGCTCGGTAGCCAGCTGGATCCAGTAGCGATTCTCCGTCATCTCGTCCTCCTCGTTGCGCTGGCCTACCCCCGGCGGACCTGACCAGCAGCGAACCGAAAACGTGACGAGCTCGGCGCTGCGGAACGGCTCATTGACTTCACGGTTTCTACCCACCGCCCGGATGCACGAATCGTGTCCTCGGGCGCACAATGCTCCCCGCCAACGCCCGCTCAATTCACCCCGTGGTCGCGCCCGCCACCGTTAGGTAACGCCCCTATGCGGGTACAACAAACGGGTACCCGATTGGAAGGAAGGTCAATGGCTACTTCAACTCGTCAACGAACAGATGTCGCCTTCGGCGCCGCCGAGGACGCTGTCCGGGCGAGCATCGAAGCCGCCGAGAAGATCGCTCGTACATCCCTGCAGGCGGGCTCGGATGTCGCTCGAACGGTGCAGAATTCTCTGTCGACCGCGCTCGAGGCGCTCGTGCCTTCCCAGTCGAGCCATCACTCCGGCTCCTCCTCGAACCGGAGCAGGGGTAGCTCGGCGCCACACACGACGCGGCGGTCGTGACGAGCCGAAGATGGGGAAGATCGACGCAGCTGTGAGATGCATGGGATAGGCACGGACCGGGTCGCCCGTCTGCCCTCGATGAGCTCGTTATCGGGCGCCTGGTCCAGCCTTCCGCTCACCTCGGAGAGGAGACATCGATGCCGCAACAGGCGTGGAACGACAAGCGCGAACGACAGTACGAGCATGTGAAGGAAGGGCTGCGGACACGCGGCCGGCCACCGGGTGTCGCGGAGGAGATAGCCGCCCGTACGGTAAACAAGGAGCGGGCGCGCGCGGGTGAGTCGCGCAACGCCAGCAAGACGTCGACCCAGGACATCTCTTCCGGCCGTCGGGGTGGTATGCGATCCCACCGCGGCGCTGGCGGACGAACCTTCGACCAGCTGTACAACGAGGCACGGCGGCGAGGTGTCCGGGGTCGCTCGAGGATGACCAAGGCGCAGCTCGCTCGGGCCGTCGGCGAGCGCTAGCTCGAGGTGAAGCGGGCCTAGACGTGGTTCGAGAACTCCACCTGCCACCGCCACTCACGGTGGTCGTCGGCATGCCACCAGGCGGTCAGGATCCCCGCCTCTCCTCCGGGAAGGATGACGAGGCGGCCGAGGTCGCCCTCTGACGGCCAACCGTCCTGGAGACGAATTTCACCTCCGGACCGGATGAGGAAGGACATCGGCCCAGGCTCGTGGCGTTCGAGGTCGTAGCCGGCAGCAATGACCTTGGAATCCTCGCCCCGCACGACGACGTCGAGCTTCGGCGGGGCGGCGTGAACAAGTACACGGTCCCCAGCCGCCTCAGACGCGACACGGCTTCGGGCGTACGAGATTCCGGTGGCACCCATGGATGGGAACCAGAGGTCCCAGGTCTCGATCATGATGGTCATTCTTGCGGGCCGCATCTCCACGAGCCAAGAGCATCCCCGCATCGCCACGTTAGGCGGGCGTGATCGCGGGGGATGAATACCGCGACAGCGTGCGACGAGCCCGGCAATACGTGGAGCCGGCGAGTGCGGACGCTGGCTGTGCGTCACGGTCCTGCTGCCCTAATGCAGCAACCCGCGACCCTCTGTCGGCGGTTTGGGAGATGGCGATGGTGTCGGTCATATTCATGTACGGGCGTGACGGCTCTCCTCCCCTCAGCACGAGAACCGACGACGCCGAAGTGCTCAAGAGCGGGTTCTATTACTGCCCCTCATGCGAAGTCTACGGACGAGGCACCGAATGCTGGTGGTGCAACAATGCCGACGTGCAATGGACCTACGCTCCCGACCGGAGGGCGCTGCCTGCCAGGATCGACACCCGGTCGATGCGCTCCGCGTGGCGAACTCCCGACGACCTCGAACACTGGCTCGACGACGACAACATCGAGGACGAGCTCTGGAGGGCGCACCCGCGCCGGTGACCAGTAGGGCGGACCGCGATTGCCTGATTGCGCGCTCGTCGGGCCGCCGCAGTTGCCCGCCCGCTAGCCGTTCAGGTACGGCATCATGGCCGACGGGTACCGATCGCCGGCGGCCACCCCGATCGGCGCGGCGTCGTCAAGGCGACGCCGATCCTCATGAGTCAGCACGACGTCGAGGGCGGCGATGTTCTCCTCGACCCGTTCGGGCTTCGTCGTCCCGGGAATGGGAACGAGGTCCTCGCCGGCCGCCATCACCCACGCCAACGCCAGCTGGGCCGGGGTCACTCCCTTGTCGTCGGCTATCGCTCGTACCCTGCTGACGAGCTCGAGGTTGCGGCGAAAGTTCTCACCCTGAAAGCGTGGGTTGTCCCGCCGCCAGTCGTCCGCAGCGAGGTCGTCGGGCGAGCGGATCTGGCCCGTCAGGAATCCTCGGCCAAGTGGGCTGTAGGGCACGAAGCCGATGCCCAGCTGGCGCAGGGTCGGCAGGACGTCGGACTCCATGTCGCGGGTCCACAATGAGTACTCGCTCTGGACCGCAGTAATGGGATGGACAGTGTGGGCGCGGCGGATCGTATCGGCCGACGCCTCCGACAGGCCGAGGAAGCGAACCTTGCCGCTGGTCACCAGTTCGCTCATGGCACCGATTGTCTCCTCGATCGGCACCAGCGGGTCGATACGGTGCTGGTAGTACAGATCGACCTGGTCGACGTTGAGACGCTTCAGGGAGCCGTCGATCGCGCGCCGAACGTAGTCGGGCCGACCGTCGGGCCCGCGGTCAGGATCCTCGAGCGATCGAGACCCGAACTTCGTCGCCAGCTGCAGCTCGTGGCGCCTTCCAGCGATCGCCTTTCCAACCAGCTCCTCGTTGGCGTAGGGACCATAGCCCTCGGCGGTGTCGAAGAAAGTGGTCCCGAGCTCGATGGCTCGATGAATCGTCGCCATCCCCTGCGCGTCGTCGACCGACCCGTAGGCGAACGACATCCCCATGCAGCCCAGACCCAGCGCCGAGACCTCGAGACCCTGCCCCCCCAATGTCCGCCGGAGCATGCCAACACCTCCTCGCCGCCCACCCTATGGCCATCCATTCCGGCCAGCGACGCCGGCGCAGTCCAGGGAGCCTGCCCTCGCCCGGTCGCTCAGTTCCCCCAGACGTGCTACCTCATTGCCCTGTTTGGGGGGGATTGGAACGGGGTAGATGAGAAATTGGCGGGGGAGCGCCGGCGCCGGGGCGGAGGGAGCGAGAAGAGGGGCACACGGCGGAGTGCCCCTCTTCCTCGCATCCCCGGACGGCACAACGCATCTCGGACGGAAGAGGCCGGCTTCGACTCGGTGTGGGCGGACGAGTACCTCGAGCGGGGCAGAAGATCCCCGTTTGTCGCATTTCGGTATGGGGGTAGAGACATCTCGTCCGGCCTGTTGGAGGGGTTTCGGGCAGCCCTAGCCCGAGCGATCAGGGCATCACCCCTCCTGCGGGCCGACACACTTCCGGGGGCCCTTGCCACGCGCCGCTCGGGCCACCTACCGAGACAATCCGATCCCGGGAGCGAACAAACCGTGCCGCGGCGGTCCGTCACCGCACTCAGCGGCGCCCGTTCTCGCAACGTCCACCTGCGGGACGTCGTCGCGGGGCGAGCGCTGCGCACTTGGAATATCGGGCATCAGGGCGATGGTTGGCTTGAGAAATCGAGAACTGCACGAGCGGCAGAGTTGCTATCGCCTCCCAAGGAGGTGACGAACGTGAAAGCACTCAGTTTGCTGATCGACCTTGTCCGGTGGGGTGAGCCGTGGGACATCGAAGTGGACGAATCCCCCCGGCCGGGCTGGCGGACGTCCTCGCAGGCATGAACAGCATCAGTGCGTAGCCCACACCGAGAGGTCTTGTCGCGACGTTGGCGCAGAGGAGCCCGTCCTGCCCGCCTTCGGGGAGCCTCGAAGGGCCGGGGACCTGCCTCGGCGGCTACGTTGTCGGTCGGTGTCCCGGGAGGCACGGTGCACGTCGAGACTCAGCTGGTACCCGATCCCATAAGTGCGCTTGCGGCCAGGCAGCTCATCGAAGCCGCGTTGCAGCGATGGGGTGATGACGACGCCACCGAGGTGGCCACCCTGCTCACTACCGAGCTGGTGACGAATGCCATCGTTCACGCCCGAACGGACTTCGCCCTCAGGGTTGTCACCCACGAGAACCGTCTGCGGGTTGAGGTGTGCGATCTGAGCCATGACCCACCGCGGCTCGTCCCGATCCAAGACGCCGAAGAGCACGGACGGGGGCTGCACCTGGTGCACGCGCTGTCTGCATCCTGGGGCGTCGATTGGCGACCGGACGGCAAGGCCGTCTGGTTCGAGTTGGCGGAGGTCCGCGCCGAGGCGGCTCCGACGGCCGGCAGCTGACGCGTGCGGGCACCCGTGCGATGGTCTCCGCCACCCGGTGGGACAGGACTTCGGTGGTGGCGTCTGCGAATTCCTCTGCGGCTGTCCTGGCAAGGTGCCACCGAGCGTGAGGTTCTCATCGTCCACGGACCGGCAGGATGGGGAGAGGCGTCACCGATGCGAGGCTTCCCATGCGACCCGAAGATGGCCGCGCGTTCTGCCATCGAGGCTGCCGAGCGCGGGTGGCCGGCACCCCGACGTCACTCGATCTCCGTCAACTCGACCATACCGGCGCTTGGACCGACCGAAGCGGCCCGCGTCGCAGGCGACGACGCGGCCATGGGCGTCACGTGCTTCAAGGTCAAGGTCGGAGCAGGCGACGACGTGGGTCGTGTCTCGGCCGTCAGGGACGCGGTGGGCGCCGCCGCCACACTTCGAGTCGATGCCAACGGGGCATGGGACCTGGACACAGCGCGGGCTCGGCTTGGGGCGTTGGCACGCTTCGACCTCGAACTTGCGGAGCAGCCCGTCGCAGGGTTGGACGACCTGGCCCGGCTACGACGTCTCGTGAAGGTGCCCCTGGCCGCTGACGAGGCTGTGAGGGACGTGAACGACGCCCGGCACCTCAAGAGGCTGGCCGCCGCGGACGCGATCGTGGTGAAGGTACAGCCCCTTGGTGGGGTTCGGAAGGCGCTGTCGGTGGTCGACGAGGCCGGCGTTCCGGCGATCGTGTCCTCGATGCTGGAGACCTCCGTCGGGCTGGCCGCTGGCGCAGCGCTGGCAGCCTGCCTCCCCGATCTGCCCTACCCCTGCGGACTCGCCACGGGCTCGCTCCTGGCCGCCGACGTCGCCGACGATCCGCTGCTGCCCCGCGGCGGCATCATCGAGCTCAGGCCGGTGGCTGCCAACCCGGCGCGCCTCGACCGCTTGTCGGTGCCCGACTAGTGCTATAGCCGAGCGGCCACCAGAGACCACGGCTCACCTGAGCTCGTGGCGGGCCACTTTGCCGACAGCGGAGCGGGGCAGTCGGCCGACAAGGACCAACTCCCGCGGCGCGGCGTAGGCAGGGAGCTGATCGGTGACAAACGTGCGCAACGAAGCCAGGTCAGGCGGCTTTGCGAGGTCGCGGGGGACGACCCAGGCGACCACGCGGTCACCCCACTCCGGGTCGGGGCGGCCAGCCACTGCCACCTCGCTGACCAAGGGGTGACCTGCGATCGCGGCCTCGACGGCAGGGGGCCACACGTTCTCACCGCCGGTGATCACTAGGTCCGACATTCGACCCAAGACAGTGATCCGCCCGTCCGGTTGGATCGCTCCCGCGTCGCCAGTGGAAAGCCACCCGTCGGAGGTCTTCGGGTCGTGGCCGTCCCGATAGCAGCGCAGGAGCATCGGTCCACGGAGCATGATCTCTCCCCCGACGACGCGCGCCTCGACAGCGTCGAGGGTCCGCCCGTCGTACACGACCCCGCTGCCCGTCTCGGTCATGCCGTAGGTGGCGATCACGTTCTTCGGAAGCCTCGGGGGCGGCGTGCTCCCACCGAGCAACACCGCGCGGAACAGCCCCGCCTCGACCCGGGCGAAGGCGGTAGCCACCAGTGAGACGAGCGTCGCGCCATCAACCCGAGCGGCCCTTATCACCTCGGCGGCGTCGAAGCGAGGGAGCGCGGTCAACCTGGTGCCGGTGAGGAGCGCCCGGGTGATTACCGCCAGCCCGCCGATGTGCGCCACGGGGAGGCACGCCAGCCACCGGTCGGACCGGACATCGACGCCGAGACGGGTGCTGGTGGCCGTGGCCGAACTGGCCACGGCGTCATGGGTGAGCACCACCCCCTTCGGCTCGCCCGTCGTGCCGCTCGTGGCGACGACAAGGCCGTCGCCGGCCTCGACCGGCATCCCGCCGGGGCGGTTCCATCGCTCACCGTCGCCGTCTACCACCACCGCTGGCCGGAGAGTGTCCAGCAGCCGATCGGCAGCCCGCGGCGGCAGCCGGGTGTCGACCGGGACCACGGCGTCCCCGGCGTCCCAAGCTCTGCGCAGCTCGGTCACGAAGGACGGACCGCCGGGCACGGCCAAGGCGACAAGGGAGGGCACGGGCGACTACGGTAGCCCATTGTACGAGTAACTACTCTAGGAGTAGACGCTTGGCGACTATGCGCTTCGGAGGAGCCGGTCTCATGCCAACGACCGCCGCGCCTGTCTGGGTCCGCTCGGGCGACTACGGGGACATCGATTACGAGACCGCCGAGGGGATCGCCAAGATCACCATCTGCCGGCCCGA
Source organism: Acidimicrobiales bacterium (assembly GCA_036270875.1). Lineage (NCBI taxonomy): Bacteria > Bacillati > Actinomycetota > Acidimicrobiia > Acidimicrobiales > Acidimicrobiales bacterium. The sequence goes on along the minus strand of DATBBR010000024.1, from coordinate 30,599 downwards.
AGTCCGCAACGCCTTCCGGCCGCGCACTCTGTTCGAGCTGAGCCACGCCTTCACCGCCGCCCGTGACGATCCGACGGTCGGCGTGATCATCCTGACCGGACAGGGTGACCGGGCCTTCTGCTCGGGTGGGGACCAGCGGGTCAGGGGTGACGATGGATACCGCGACGAGGCCGGCGTCGGTCGGCTCAACGTGCTCGATCTCCAGATCCAGATCCGCCGTACCCCGAAGCCGGTGGTGGCCATGGTCGCTGGTTACGCCATCGGCGGCGGCCACGTGTTGCACGTCGTGTGCGACCTGACCATCGCTGCCGACAATGCCTGCTTCGGCCAGACCGGCCCTCGAGTGGGGTCCTTCGACGGGGGCTACGGTTCCGGGCTGCTGGCGCGCATCGTCGGGCAGAAGAAGGCAAGGGAGATCTGGTTCCTCTGTCGCCAGTACGACGCCGAGGAAGCGCTCGCCATGGGCCTGGTGAACGCCGTTGTCCCTCTCGAGCAGTTGGAAGACGAGACCGTGGCCTGGTGTCGGCGAATGCTCCAGCATTCCCCGCTCGCCCTCCGGATGATCAAGGCCTCCTGCAACGCCGTCGACGACGGGATGGCGGGCATCCAACAGCTGGCCGGAGACGCGACCCTGCTCTACTACTCGTCCGCCGAGGCGCAGGAAGGTCGCGACGCCTATCTCGACAAACGCTCTCCCGACTTTGCTCGCTTTCCCCGGCGTCCGTGAGCATCTCATGCGACCCGGGAAGAACCGTTGGGTGCTGGGGGCGAGGCCGAGGACGCTTCCCGCTGCCGTCGCACCGGTCCTGGTTGGCACTGCGGTCGCGGCCAGCGAGGGACCGGTACGGGCGTGGAGGGCGGCGGCGGCGCTGTTGGTAGCGCTCGCTCTGCAAGTCGGCGTCAACTACGCCAACGACTACCAGGACGGGACCCGGGGTACGGATCGTGAACGCGTAGGCCCAACCCGCCTGGTGGCCTCCGGACTGGCCGCACCAGCCCAGGTCCGCGCCGCCGCCCTGCTGTCGTTCGCCGTCGCCGGCGCCGCTGGAGCGGCCCTGGCGATCGCCGTGCAACCCTGGCTGCTCCTCGTCGGCGCCGCCAGCATCGGCGCCGCGTGGGCCTACACCGGCGGCCCTCGGCCCTATGGGTACCGCGGCTGGGGCGAGCTCTTCGTGTTCGTGTTCTTCGGGCTGGTGGCCACGACCGGCTCAGCATTCGTCCAGCACGGCCGACTGTCGGGGCTGGCGCTGGCCGCATCGGTGCCACTCGGCCTGCTGGCTGCTGCGCTCCTTGCGGTGAACAACCTCCGGGATCGTCCCCAGGACGCGCTGGCCGGCAAGCACACGCTCGCCGTGCGCTTTGGAGACCGGGGAGCCCGGCGCTTCTATGCCGCCTTGGTGACCGCGGCCCTCATCAGTCCGTTCTTCATCGCCATTGCCCGCCCGCGAGCGCTGGTTGCCCTGGTTGTCGCCCCGCTGGCTGTCCGCCCGATGCGACGGGTGCTCTCCGGCACAACGGGCTTCGCTCTGGTGGCGGCCCTCAGCGAGACCGCCCGTCTGCAGCTCTTGTTCGCGGCCACGCTCGCCGTCGGCGTTTGGCCACGGTGAACGACGACCTACTGGCCCGACGCAGCCGTATTCGATCGGCTGAGGAATGGCTCGACCACGGCCAGGAACGCTTCTGGACGTTCGAGGTGCACGGCGTGGCCGGCGTCGGGGACAAGCGCCAGCTCGGCGTTCGAGCCGATGGCGCTCACCATGGCCTCCGCCCGGTCGCAGAACACCGCGTCCTTGGCGCCGGCGACCGCGAGCACCGGCATGCCCAGGGCGTGGAGCCGCGGCCACAGGGGCTCCTGGGCGCCTGTCCCGGCGAGGCGCAGACTTGTCGCCAGGCCCGCTACGGTGTTCTCCCGCCGGGCGTCGAGATGGGCCTCTGCTGGCCCGAGCGAGGCAAAGAGCGGGCCCGCCAACCACTGGTGGAGGAACGCTTCGAGCCCGATCTGCTCGAGCTCACCTGCCAGCCGATCGTCGGCCGATCGTCGCCGCCGTCGGCTTTCGCCATCCACGATGCCAGCCGTGCCGCTCACCAGGACCAGGGATCGGACCAGGGAGGACGCATCCAGGGCGAGCTGCAGGCACAGACGGGCTCCCATCGAGTAGCCGAGGTAGCTCGCCCGCCCACCGACGGTGCCGAGCAGCCTTGCGCCCCCAGCCACGTCGGTGGCGACTTGCGACGAGCCCCCGTGGCCGGGCGCATCGACCCGGACCACCTCGAAACGACGGGCCAGGGCGCGGCTGACTCGGCCCCACGACCGGCGCGTCTGGGTGAATCCATGGACCAGGACCGTTCGCGGACCGGACCCCTCGACCTCGGCATGCAGCACCGAGCCATCGTTGCATCACCGGCAGCCCAGGCGGAAGCGCCGGCAAGATCGGCAGCGCCGGCGACGCCCACAGCGCAATGGACGTAGCCGCAACGTTCTGCGCCACGCTGGTCGACGAGTGGCGCCGCGCCGGGGTGACCAACGCGGTGGTGACGCCGGGCTCGCGATCGACACCGTTGCTGTTGGCATTGGGCGCCGAGGAGCGGATTCGCTTGCACGTCTTCCTCGACGAACGCTCGGCCGCGTTCTTCGCACTCGGTATCGGGCTGGCGAGCGGCCGGCCGGCGGTCGTGGCGACGACCAGCGGTACGGCAGCGGCCGAGCTGCTTCCGGCGCTGACCGAGGCCCACCACGCTGGAGTGCCGCTCATCGCTTGCACCGCCGACCGTCCTCCGGAGGCCCATGGGATCGGTTCTCCCCAGACGATCGACCAGTCTCGCTTGTACGACGCGGCCCTGCGCTGGCGCACGGACCCGGGCGTGCCCGACGCTTCCACGGCGAGCACCTGGCGCTCCCTCGCAGCGCGAGCCGTCTGCGAGGCGCTCGGGGCGAGCGGGCGGCCGGGTCCCGTTCATCTCAACCTCGCCTTCCGTGAGCCTTTGGTCGGCGAACGCGGGTCGCTCCCGGCCGGTCGGCCCGCCGGGGCGCCTTGGCACCGCGCCCTGGCGTCCGGGGCGCCCTCCCCATCCACCATCGTCGAGCTGTCCGAGCTGGCATCGGGCCGCCGGGGGATCATCGTCGCCGGTGCTGGCTCGGGCGATCCCGACGGTGTGCACGAGCTGGCGGGCATCCTCGGCTGGCCAGTACTGGCCGACCCCCGCTCCGGCTGCCGCCGCCCGGGGCACACCACGGTTGCTGCCTTCGACGCCCTGCTCCGGCACGGCCCTCTGGCCGCTGAGCTGACCCCTGAGGTCGTGCTGAGGGCAGGGGCACCGCCGGCGTCCAAGGTCCTGGCCGGGTGGCTGGCGGCGTCCCGCGCCGACCAGGCGGCCGTAGAGACCCATGGCTCGTGGCTGGACCCACAGCGAACGGCCCGGGTGGTGGTCGCGGCCGATCCTGGTGCGGCGTTTCGGGCCATGGCCCGCAGCGGGCCTGCGCCCTGCGCCCCCGGCTGGCTGGAGACCTGGGCCGTCGCCGAGTCCACCGCACAAGAGGCCCTCGACCGTGTGTTGGCCCGCCACCGGGCGCCGACCGAGCCGGGGATCGCCCGGGCTCTGGTCGACTGTCTACCGACTCAGACAACGCTCGTCGTCTCGTCCTCGATGCCGGTCCGCGACGTCGAGTGGTTCGCCAGGCCGCGTCAGGACGTGCGCGTGGTCGCCAATCGGGGGGCCAACGGCATCGATGGGGTCGTCTCGACAGTGCTTGGCGCTGCCGCCAGCCGACCCGGGTACCCGACGGCAGGGCTCCTCGGCGATCTCGCGCTGCTGCACGACGCGGGAGCGCTTCTCGGCGCCGCGCTCCGCGAGCTCAACTGCGTCATGGTCGTCGTTGACAACGACGGCGGCGGCATCTTCTCGTTCCTCCCCCAGGCGTCGGCGCTACCCGACGATGAGTTCGAGCGCCTCTTCGCCACACCCCATGGTCTCGACCTGGCCGCCCTGGCCAGACTTCACGGCATCGCCACGTGTGAGGTCGAACGGCTGGACGAGCTTGCCCCGGCCGTGGGGGCGGGGTTCAAGGCGGGAGCGACGACGATGATCGTGGTTCGCACCGAGCAGCGGGCGAACGTGCGCGTGCACGACGAGCTCCACGATGCCGTCGCTGCTTCCCTCGACGAGCTCGATCGCCGAGCTGGCTGACGCATCCTGAGTCTGACTGTCTTCTGACGCTCCGCCTCAGGGCCGCACGATTGCGTTGAGCATGGCCTGGAGCTTGAGCTCGGTCTCGACCAGCTCCGCCTCGGCGACGGATTCGGCGACGATGCCCGCGCCGGCCAGCAGCCGGGCGTTCCCGCCCGCGAGCTGCGCCGAGCGTATGCCGACCGCCCACTCACCGTCGCCAGCGGCGTCCACCCATCCGACGGGCCCCGCATACCGCCCGCGGTCGACACCCTCCACGGCGGCGATGTGGGCCAAGGCCAACTCGGTCGGGGTCCCCGCCACGGCCGGCGTGGGGTGGAGCGCCAGCGCCACCTCCAACGCCGACGGGAGAGGGTGGGCGAGCCGGCCTTCGATGGCAGTGCCGAGATGGGCGACGATCCCGACGGGAACGAGTGACGGGACTTCCGGGACCTCGAGATCGCGACACAAGCGAGCGAGCGTGCTACCCACTGCATCGACCACGAGGCGGTGCTCGTGACGTTCCTTGGCCGATGTCATCAGCGAGGACTCGGCCGCGAGGTGGGAGCCCGCCGCGCCGTCCCGCGGGGCGGTGCCAGCGAGGGGCTGGGACCGTACCCGCTCACCATCACGCGCGACGAGCAGCTCCGGACTGGCGCCCACGAACCCATTTGCCGCGAAGACCATGCAGGACGGGTAGGCGGTCCCGAGCCGTCGGAGCACCTCGGCAACAGGGATCGTGCGACTCGCCGCCACCGCTACCTCGCGAGCGAGCACGACCTTCCCCAGGCGGCCGGCAGCCACCGACCGAGCCGCATCGGCGACCTGTTCACTCCAGCGGCGCACGTCGGTCACAGACCGCACCGTGTACTCGACCGGCCGAACGTCGTCGCGCACGCGTGACTGCTCGCCGCGCCACCTGGCCGCGCCGGCGACAACGTCGGCGCGGGGATCCGAACCGGTGATGGTAAGCGACGTCGTGCCATCGCTCTCGCGCCGCACCAGAAGCTCGGGGACGATCAGTTCACCCTCGATCGACGCCGAGAAGGGCAGGGCCCCGACAGCCACCGGCGGATGCGGACCGTCCACGTCGATCGCGGCCAGCAGCTCGTGAACGTGTGCCGCCGCCGAGCCCATCCGTCCAGGCGCGACCCTCACCCTCGCCGCAACTCCCCTGCCGGCAAAGCCCGTCCCCGTCTTCTGCCACAGGACGCCGTGTTGTCCGGCAACGCGAGCCAGGTCCACGTCGGTGCCAAGCTCGACCGTCTTTGCCACCAGGGCTCCCCGCCGTGCCAATCCCGTGCGGGTGGTCATGATCGCGTCCCGACGAGGAGCTGCACGATGCCCCCTGAGAGCAACTGCCGGCGAGCATCGGAAAAGCCTGCGGCGGCGATCATGGCGACCAGGGACGCCGGAGGCGGCAGATAGGCAACCGAACGGGGCAGGTAGCGGTACGCCGCTCCATCCGACAGCGCAGCTCCGAGGCGCGGCACGACCTCGGTGAAATAGAAGTGGTGCCCGAGCCGCAGCGCCGGGTTGGTCGGCTCGGCCACCTCCAGGAGCGCGATGCGACCGCCCGGACGCACGACCCGGGCCAGCTCGACAAAGAACGCATCGAGGCTCACCAGGTTGCGGAGGGCGAACCCGCAGGTTGCACCGTCGACCGATGCCTTCTTCAGCGGGAGGTGGTCCACGTTCCCGCGTACCAGCGGCGCCACGGTGTGGGCAGCCCCGAGCATGCCCGCAGACAGGTCGACACCGAACGCTATGAGCTCCGCCCGCCCCAGCTCGACGCAGAGGTCGCCCGTCCCGCAGGCGAGATCGAGCACGGACGCCCCGGGCGGCAACCCGAGAGCGGCGACGGTGTGGCGGCGCCATCTCCTGTCGAGGCCGAACGTCATGAGCCGGTTCAACCGGTCGTAGCTGGGGGCGATCGTGTCGAACATCGCCGTCACCCGGCGGAACTTTTCGACGCCCTGAGGCAGGGACTCCGTCCCGCCCCGGCTCACCCCTCCACCGCCAAGGGCCGCTCGAGGCGACGCAGTGCCTCGGATCGCACCGCCGCCACCTCGTCCTGATCGCCGACAGCCTCGATGTGCTCTTGGGCTACCGCCAGCAGGGTTCGCCGAAAATGGTGGGCGACCAGCGAGACCGTCGCCGGCAGGAGGGCGTCGAACGCCTCGACCAGGCGGGCCGCGGCCTCGGGATCCTCGTCGCCCCCACGACGTTGGGCCTGGCGCACGTGTTCGTCGAAAAGCTCGACCGCCCTCTCGGCCAACACCCGAGCGGACCGAGCGTGGAGGCGGGCCAGTTCGAGGACGTCGCCGAGCGGCAGCCCGTACTCCAAGAGCCGGAGCCCGGCCCGCAGGGCGGCGCTGTCTGCCTCGGTGTAGCGGCCTTGCCCTTCGTGGCGACGAGGGATGAGGACTCCCTCCTTCTCCAGGGCCTCCAAGAGGGCCACGGGCACCCCGGCTCGCTCCGCCAGCTCGGAGAGGGTGAGGAACTCCTCGGGCGATCCGTCGGGACGCCCTTCGTCGGCCCCTCCGACGACAGCCTCGACGAGGGCCTCGTCAGCGCGACCGAGCTCCTGCCGGACGATTCGGCCGATCACACCGAGCGTGAAGCCGCGCTCCTGGAGTCGACGGATCTCCCGGAGCCGCTCCAGGTGATCGTCGTCGTAGATCGCGACCCGTCCGATGCGCCTCGGCGGGGGCAGGAGGCGCTTGGCCTGGTAGAAGCGAATCGTGTCGACGGAAACCAGGGCCGCTCGGGACAGCTCCTCCACCCGGTAGTCCACGCACCCACTCTAGGAGTAATCACTCCGAGAATGCGAGCCGAGGACGGCGTCGCCTCGTCATGCGACCGCGACGGCCGCAAGCTCGGGACGTAATCGAATCATGTCAGAGAGATCACCGTCGTTATTGAAGAGAAAGATGCGCGACAAACTGCATCTTTTAAGGTATCCGGCGTCTCAGGGGGCCTTGTCAGATTCGTCGTCGACCCGTACCCTGGGGCCGTCGGCCAGTGTATTTCTGGTGCGGACGGTGGGTGGATTGGGCACGCAGCACGTCTAATGCAGCTGACATGCTGCGGGGGTTGTCCAATATGAGCACAAAGTGCCCTTCTGAGATATCGGCCAAGGCGTCAATGCCGGGCATCACACCGCCCACCCGAGCCGGACGCATCGGCACATCGCTGATGCCCGACCCGACCTGTTGATCGCCAAGTGTTGCTGATGTCCCTCGAGCCTGGCACCGTCGCGCCCACTTGTACCCATCCGCTCCGTGTCGCGCTGCTCAACAGCGACGAGCTGACATTGGAGGGCCTGCGGAGCATGCTGGCCCCCCATCGCGACCTGGTCGAGGTGGTGGGCAAGGTGCCCGTCACCGAGAACCTCCTTGCCACCCTCGCTGAGGTGAGGGCCGAGATCGTTCTGGTCGAGGTCCGACTCCTGGCTGCCACCGGGTTCGAGCCGTCGGCATGGCGGGCGGCTGGGGAAGCCCCGTTTCAGGTCGTGATCTTCACCTACGAGGCCGACGAACAAAGCGTCTCGGATGCTCTTCAACGGGGAGCCTCGGGATATCTCCTCAAGTCTGTGAGCGGCGATCAACTGGTCAACTACCTCTTGCAAATCCGCGACGGAGCGGTACTTCTCGATCCCACCCTGGCCACCCGGATCGCCATGGGCGCCGCCCACACCGAAGGCGAGCATTGGCCCGGCCACGAGCTCGGCCTCTCCCGCCGAGAGAGTGAGGTACTGAGCCTCCTCGTCGACGGCTTGAGCAATCGCACGATCGCTGACCAACTGGTTGTGGGCGAGGAGACGGTCAAGACCCACCTGCGCTCCATCTACAGGAAGCTCGACGTGAAGGACCGTGCACAGGCCGTCGCCAGCGTGCTCCGTGCCGGCATCTTCACCTGATGAGACGAGCAGGGACGGTACCGCCCGCGTGCCGACACTGACATCCCGTGGTGGATGCGCTCGGGCTGTGATCGCCTCTGGCCCCTGAGCCAGCACGGAGATGGGACTGTTCGTAGGCTGTACAAAGGATCCATTCGAGCGGAGACATACTGCCAATGCTGGAGATCCGTCTTTTGAGCGAGCAGCGGGTCACCGGCGGACCGGAGGCTGACGGTCGTTCATCGTCGTCTCGTTCGGTCGCGCTTCTCGCCTATCTCATCCTTCACGCCGGGGTTCCCCAGGCCAGGCTGCAGTTGGCTGGCGTTTTCTGGCCCGACTCCACCGACGCCCAGGCCCGTACGAACCTACGACGCGAGCTTCACAACCTGCGGGAGATGCTCGGCGGCGACCCTTCCTTGGACGTCGATCCAACCACGTTGACGTGGCGCGATTGTCCCCTTTGCCGGGTTGATGTCCGGGTCTTCGACACTGAGCGTCAGGCGGCGTATTCCTCGAGGGCGGCTGGGGACAGCGCCGGGTTCCTCGCTCACGCCGAAGCAGCGATGGCTGAGTACCGCGGCGACCTCATGCCCGGATCCTACGACGACTGGGTAGTCGAGGCGCGAGAGCCTCTGCTCCGGGCATGCGTGGATCTGTGTGACGGAACGATTCGTGCGCTGCGCGACACAGGCGACCGGACCCGCGCCGCGGAGGTCGCCCGTAGGCGAATTCAACTCGAGCCCCTCGAGGAGGTCGGATATCGCTTCCTGATGGAGCTGCAAGCTCAGTCCGGAGATCGGGCGGCCGCAGTGAGCACGTACCACCGCTGCGCGACGGTGCTGGAGCAGGAGCTGGGCGTCAGCCCGCACCGTGAGACCACCGCGATCGTCGACCGGCTGCTCGACGGCCGCGATGCCCCCGAAGAGCCGCAAGGGTCGGGGGGAGTCCGGCCTCGGCCGACTCGGGCGGCCGGTGCTGGGCTCGTCGGTCGTGGCAACGAGGTTGCGCTGCTCGTTGAGCGGTGGCAACAGGCGGCTGGCGGACAGAGCGGCCTCGTCGTCGTGTCGGGGGAAGCCGGAGTCGGGAAGAGCCGGCTCGTCAGCGAGCTGGCTGCGATCGCCGGTGCCCAGGGGGCCGCCGTGGCGGCGACGCGTTGTTTCGGAAGGATAGCCCGACTTGCTCTTGCCCCGGTAGCGGACTGGCTGCGAAGCCCGGACCTGCGGCCCGGGGTGGAGGCGCTGGACCCAGTTTGGCAAGCTGAGGTCGACCGGTTGGTTCCACGATCCGGGCCATCTTCTGATCGCGGCGCAGCCAGCGCCGAGCGATCGCAGGGGGACGGTTCTCGCGCGACGATCGACGCCTGGCAGCGCCATCGGTTCTTTGAAGGCCTGGCCCGCGCTGTGCTGTCTGCCGACCGACCGATGCTCCTGGTTCTCGATGACCTGCAATGGTGTGACGAAGAGACAGCCGCCCTCTTGGCATTTGTTCTCGGCTTTGCCGACGAGGCGCGGCTGCTGGTGGCGGCCACTGTCCGGTCAGACGAGTTAGAGGACAATCGGGAGGTCGCGGCGTCGCTGCGCGCGATGCGGTCAGCGGGGATGGTTACAGATGTTGGCCTCGCCCCCCTTGACGTTGCGGGAACCCTCGAGCTCGCGATGTCGCTCCTCCACCGACCCCTCACCAGCGCCGAGGAGGCCCTGCTGCAGGGCGCCACCGGCGGCTACCCGCTTTTTGTCGTCGAGACGGCCCACAGCTTGCCGGATCCGACCACCGCTGCGCAGCCCTTGCCGGTCAGCGACCTGCAAGCTGTCCTCCGCGGTCGGCTCGAACAGGCCTCGCCAGCGGCTCGCACTGTGGCGGGCCTCGCTGCCGCCGTCGGGAGGGACTTCAGCCTCGACCTTCTCAGCGAAGCGAGTGATCTCGACGCCGAGACGCTCGTGCATGCCGTGGACGAGCTCTGGCGCCGCCGAATCCTGCGCGAGCAGCGGAGTGGGTACGACTTTGCCCATGACCTGCTCCGGGACGCGGCATATGCCTCGGTGAGCCCACCACAGCGGTGGCTACTGCATCGGCGCCTGGCGCAGGGAATCGAGCTTCTCAGCGGCGGTCACTTCGATGACGTCGCCGCGCAGCTTGCCGAGCAGTACGACCGGGGCGGACGTCCCGACCGCGCCTTTGGCTACTTTCGTCGGGCCGCCGAGCTGGCGAGCGCCGTGTTCGCCAACGCCGAGGCGATCCGGCATCATCGTCGGTGCCTGGACTTGATCGAACAGATGCCCGGTGGGCGCGATCGGGACGAGCGCGAGCTGGATGTGCTCCAGACCATGTCCGAGCCGGTGAATGCCCTATACGGCTACTCCTCCCCCGTGCTGCAATCGACCTTGGAAAGGTCGGCGGCTCTCGCCGAAAGCCTGGGCCGGCCGGAGGTGCTGCTGCGGAACCTCGTCGGGGTGTTCACGGTCCGCTTCGTCCAGGGACACATTGCTCTCGCGCACGAGCTGGCGGGCCGCGCCCTCGCACTGGCCGAAGCCGACCCAGATCTCGCGGGAGAGGCGCACTTCGCCTTCGCTGGCTCGTCGATGAGCCTGGGCCTGCTGGCCGTGGCCACCGCCCACTTCGACCAGGCCATCGATCTCTCACCCGAGGCGACCTCGATGATCGTCGGGACCCGTCCGGAGGTCCACTCGCAGGCGTGGGCTGCCCACGCCCACTGGCTATTGGGCCACGACGACCAAGCACGCGCTCGATGTGCGGAGGCAATCACGTGTGCGAGGGCGTCCAACCATCCCTACACCCTCGCCATGGCGCTCGGGTATGCGGCCATCACCCACCAGCTCCGGGAGGACAGGTCCTCGCTCCGGGACGCCGTGGTCGAGCTACGTGACTTGTGCCAGCGTTACGAGTTCGCATACTACGGCGAGTGGGCGCTCATCCTGGGCGGCTGGGCGGCTGGTCGCCACGAAGGGGTCTCTCAGATCCGCGAGGGGATCAGCCGGCTGCGGTCGCAAGGTGCCAACGCGAGGATGCCCTACTGGTTGTCGCTCCTCGCCGAAGCACTCGTCGGCGAGGGGCGCTCCGAGGAGGCCGGCACCGTCCTGGATGCCGCCCTGGTCGTCGCAGAACAGCGCGACGACAACTGGTGGCTTCCGGAGGTCATGCGCCTCCGAGCTGGCCTGGAGTCCGGCCCGGCTGCATCGGAGCAGCTCCGCGGGGCAATCGATGTCGCCCGCGGCCAGTGCAGCAGGACGCTGGAGGCGAGGTGCCGAGCAGATCTCGCTGGTAGGAGCGTTCGCTCGCCGCCTCGTCGTTCGACTGGCGAGGCGAACGCTGAGCGAACGCTGCGCCCGTAGCGTCCCGATCAGCAGGTCCATAGTACGAGGGCCCATGACGGGAGACCGACGATGACTCCAGCGAGCACCAATACCCACGAACGACGCCACTCAGCCCCGCCGTTCCACACCCTGGCCGCGGGGATCCGCGGGCAGTTGATCATGCCTGGCGATCCGGCATACGACGAGGCACGGGCCGTCTACAACGCGATGATCGACCGCCGTCCGGCTGCCGTCGCCCGCTGCGCCGATGTCTCAGATGTCACCGCGTGCGTGCGCTTCGCCAGTGAGCACGGAGTCGAGGTGGCGATACGTGGCGGTGGCCACAATGCGGGCGGTCTAGGCGTTTGGGATGATGCACTGGTCATCGATCTCTCCCAGATGCGCGGCATCGCGGTCGACGCGTCAACCCACACCGTCGAGGTTGGCGGTGGATGCACGTGGGCAGATGTCGACCGGGCCACTGGGGAGCACGGCATGGCCACACCGTCTGGTTTCCTTGCCTCGACAGGGGTTGGCGGGCTGACCCTCGGAGGAGGCGTCGGCTACCTGACGCGCCGATTCGGCCTGACGATCGACAACCTGCTGTCCGCAGAGCTCGTCCTCGCCGACGGCTCCGTCGTCACGGCGAGCAACGAATCCCACTCCGACCTCTTCTGGGCCTTGCGTGGAGGAGGCGGCAACTTCGGCGTTGCAACCTCTTTTCGCTTCCGCTGCCACGACATCGGCGAGCACGGTGTCGTCATCGGGGGACCCGTCTTGTACGATCTGGAGGATACCGGCGCTGTGATGCGGTGGTACCGGGAGCTGCTTCCCGCGCTTCCGGAGGAGCTCAGCGGCTGGCTGGGCATCCTTACCATCCCACCTGCCCCTCCGTTTCCCGAGGAGCTGTGGGGTCGCAAGTCGTGCGGCATCGTCTGGTGTTACACGGGGAGCCACGAGAGGTCCGCCGAGGTGCTGGCCCCGATCCGCGACTTCGGCTCGCCGCTGCTCGTCGGGCTGCAAGAGATGCCGTTCTCGGCGCTCCAAAGTGCCTTCGACGCGCTCTATCCGGCCGGTCTCCAGTGGTACTGGCGCGCAGACTTCTTCCGCGACATCTCCGACGAGGGGATCGAGGCCCACGTCAAGTATGGAGCTCGCCTGCCGACTGGCCACTCCACCATGCACCTGTACCCGATCGACGGAGCTGCGGCGAGAGTTCCCGACGATGCGACCGCCTTCGCGTACCGCGACGGAGGCTGGGCCGGCGTGATCGTCGGCGTCGATCCCGACCCGGCGAACGCTGGCCTCATCACCGGATGGGCGAAGGAGTACTGGCAGGAGTTGCATCCCACGTCAGCAGGCGGGGCCTACATCAACTTCATGGGGGACGAGGGTCAAGACCGGGTCCGGGCCTCGTACCTCGGCAACTACGACCGGCTATCTCAACTGAAAGCCCGCTATGACCCCCAGAACTTCTTCCACATAAACCAGAACATTCCACCCGCCGGTCGGTAGGCGCTCCACCGCGATCGTGGGAACGCATTATGGCGTCGCCCCCACGAGAGCGCGCGCCAGCAGCGCGCCGTCAGCGCCGACGTCGCGAACCGTCACGTCGGCGACGGCGTGGTCGGCAGTGCGTCGAATGACCGAGGCGGTGGCCCTCGCCGGACCGACCTTGGTTTGATCCAGATAGCGAAGCATGACATCGGCCGCCGTCCACCCGATGACGGACTCGGCGATCGCGGCAACGAGGAACCCGAGAGCGCCGCCGTTGATCGTTCCGAAGCTGTTCGCGACGTAGTCGGAGCGATCGAGCTCCGCGATGTCGCCACTGACGTGCAACCCCATACGCTGGGCGATCGGGCCCGTAGGCGAGGCGACAACGCGATCGAGCTGCGATCGCACACCGATCGCGGGTAGGTCGCTGACGAGCGACGCCTCGCTCGGGATGCGGACGAACGAGGCTGTCACCGACCCGACGTCACGGACGTCTCCGTCGATCGACACAATCTTCGAACCGCTCCGGATGACCCTGGCATCGGTTCTCACGGGCCCGTTCATGGGGCGGCCACTGGTGGTGACCGAGAGGTCGAGCGTGGCGACAAAGTGCGGCGCGACGGCGGACAGGGCTGCTCGGGAGCACGCGACGTCGGCCATCATGATGAGTGCTCCGATCCCGACGCGCCCCGATGAATCGCGGACGGCGTCGCTGATATGGAGCTCTGCGACGCCGTGGTCGGGGCCTTCCAGCCAATTGAGAATTTGAAGGTCCCTGAGCAGGTGCTGGTCCGGCGGATACGTCACGAGAGGCCTTCTGCCCACGCCGCCAGCCGGTCCCAGAGCAGTGCCCGGGTCGGGACGATGTTGTGGTTGTGGGCGGGCACGACGGACAGCGAGACATCTGGGCATGCCCGCAGCGCGGGAGCCGTCGATCGCACGTCTGTCGTGATGTCGTGTTCGCCACCGGCAACAAGGACCGGCACGTCGACGCCGACGGTACGTGTCACTGACCCGAGGGCTGCAGGTTGCCTCATACCTGTAGATAGTACCTACTATGGTTAGCACTGGAACCACCGAAGTCGCCCTCGATCGCGCAGGCACGTCTCGCTCGTCAGGCAGCTACCTCATGAGAGGGCAGCTGTCGGTGCTACTGCGGCAGCGCCCAGTTGCGATCAGGGTGCTCGGGGGGCAGGTTCATGGGTTCGCTGGGCACCCACCCGCTCGCCTCCAGGTCCTCCAAGACGTGAACCATGTTGTACGTGTCCTCCTCGTAACAGAACTTCCCGTCGCCGGCGTAGCGCAATCGTGAGTAGGCCGACTGCGTGTAGGGCGCGCCGTCCGCCCGGGCGCCAGGAATGATCTGGGTCCACTTCACGACGACGTCGTCTCCCTCGATAGCAGTGAACTCCACCGGAAACTTCCATTTCCCGAGGCCGACCATCGAGTGCTCCAGCCAGTGTGCGATGGCCTCCTTACCCTCGATGCGACCCCACGCAGCATCCACGTAGACGGCGTCGTCTGTGTAGAACTCGGCCAGGGCCCCGAAGCCTTTGGGCTCGAGGCCCTCATCGATGCGGCGGCGGAGCTCGTGGTAGCGGTCCACGACGGCCTGGACCTCGTGACGCGGATGGGTTTGGGGATTGGCGCTCATCGGGCGAGGGTAGCTCGAACTTCCGCCCTGAGCGCGATCCCACCGCGTGTCGTAGGCTCTCGCGATGCTCGATCGCGACATGTCTGAGCGCTTGGTGGATGGGCTCAACGCGACCTATGGGATCCATCCCGGGTGTCGGGCCGCTCACGCCAAAGGCGTCCTATGTGCAGCCATGTTCACGCCCCACCCCGAGGCCGCGTCGCTGAGCCGGGCTTCCCACCTTGCGGCTGGCGGGGTACGAGCGCACGTGCGATTCTCCAACGGGAGCGGCGATCCATCTGCCGCGGACGGGGTGCGCGATGCCCGCGGTATGGCGGTCAAGTTCTATCTGTCAGATGGGACAGCCGACATCGTCGCCTTGTCGTTGCCGGCCTTCTTCGCCCGTACGCCCGAAGACCTCCTCGCCTTCAACGAAGCCCGCCGTCCAGACCCGTCCACCGGGGAGCCAGATGTTGAGAAGGTGGGCGAATACCTCGCCGCGCATCCTGAGGCGGTGCCGGCTGTGACCGCCGCCATCACCCACGCCATCCCTGCTAGCTACGCCACCCTCGCCTATCACGGGCTACACGCATTCGGATTCATCGCCGCCGACGGCAAGGTCCGCTACGGGCGTTACCACCTCGTACCGAGTGCGGGTGAGGCATCCCTCGCCGAAAAGGAAGCTGCAACCCGTCCCTCCGAGTACCTTCGCGATGAGCTGGTCGATCGCTTCGCGCGTGGTCCAGCCGCCTTTGACGTCCAAGTCCAGTTGGCCGGTGAGGGCGACCCGCTCCACGACCCGACGGCAGCCTGGCCCGACGATCGCGAGGTCGCACTCCTAGGTCGGCTGGAGGTGACAGCGCTCGCCTACGACCGTGAGAACGACGGCGATGTGCTGGTGTTCGACCCAAGCCGGGTTCCCGACGGCATTCGCCTCACCGACGACCCGATACTGCTTGCCCGTCCAGGCGCGTATTCGGTCTCCGTCGCCCGCCGCACTGCTCCCGCCTAATGGCGATCGACCGCTGAGCTCTGCCTCGCCGGCTCCGAGCGACCGAGCACGAGGCTGGCTCGGTGACGCCTTGCCGTGCGTTCGGCGATCGGGATGGCCACACGCATCAAACGCGGGAACACGCCGAAGGCGCGCTGGACGCGGCCCATTACGGTCGGGAACACGAGCTCGACTGGCTTTGTCTTGATGGCATCGACGACGCTCTCCGCCAGCACGGAGGGATCGATAGCTCGTTCTGCGAAGCCAAGGAATGCAGACTCGTCCGCCAGCTCCTGTTCCAACATGGGTGTCTGGACGGCTGGCGGGTGCACGATGGTGAAGCTCACCGGTCCATCGCGCTCTTCAAGCGCGAGGCTGTGATGAAACACGCGCAGCGCGTGTTTGGTGGCACCATAGGTCGCATAGCCCGTGAGAGGCATGAATGCCGTCATGCTGCAGATGTTCAGGATCTGGCCGTGGCCTTGCGCCCTGAACCTCGGAATCACTGCCTTCATGCCAGTGACGGGACCGAAGAAGTTGACGTCCATCATTTCCCGGTGAGCGGCAAGATCAAGTTGTTGGGCGAATCCGGTGCGGACGATACCAGCATTGTTCACCAGCACATCAACACTCCCGAATGCATTCCACCCGGCGTCTAGTGCCGACTCCCATCCGGCGGCGTTTCGCACGTCCAGACTCACGGCAATGGCCGCCGATCCGAGCTCATCTGCCAGTGCCTTGGCTGCCGGCTCATTGATGTCGGCCAGCACCGCCCGGTAGCCGCGACCCACTGCCTCCCTGGCCACCGCGGCACCGATGCCGCTGGCTGCGCCCGTGATGAACAGCACTTCTCCGGTCATCCAACAGACCAGCAAACGTGCAATCTCATGCTTCCTCCCTCAAGCGTTCCCGGCAATCTAAGGCAGGTCGCACTCCGGCACCACCTCGTCGACCGCCTGCTGACGCGGTGGAGTGCGCACTGGCGAGCACCTCCCCACCCGAGCGTCCGAGACTCCAGCCGTTTCCACTACTCGCCCCACTCCCGGCGGGCGCGCCGTCACTCCAAGCACTCACCTTCGCCTTCCGCACCACGGCGCAAGGTCAGCGACGCCGGACAGTCAACGACGGAAGACGGCACGGGGACCCTGGGGCGCACTTATCGCTCATCCATGGGCCCCCGCCCGTCCTCCACGACCACGAGGGGGGAGCCGCCGTGGTCACCTTTCACGGTAAGCGGGTCGAGCTGCGATGAGAAGGGTACGAGGGGTCACCTGTTGGGGTGGAATCCCGAGCCGGTCCTTATCTCGCCAGCTAGGTGGTCGATGCCAACCATGGGCGGCCGATGATCGCGGGCGCGCCGGTTTCGCTCGTGGAACGAAGCCGGCGCCGGAACCGTCGGGGGGCCAAGTGCGGACCAGCCCACGCCCGCGGTGTCCTTTCGCGAGTGTGCGCCTCTGGGGGGCGCCTGTCGATCCCCCCGACTGCCTCGAGCTTTTTCCGCCGCGGGCCCGAACATGCGTTCGTGGCATCGCCGACAACCCCCTCCCCTCGCCCCCGAGGAGAGGGTCTAGAGGCCCCCGGTCGCATAGCGCCGTGCTCCAGCGTCGCCATCGAGATTACGCAGCGTCAGTTCGACCGTCGAGTCGAGCTCGTGCACCCGGCGAGGCAATCGGCGGAGCAACGCTCGACCGAGGACAGAGGCGAACGCCACCATTTCGTCATACGCCTCCAGAACAGGGTCATCCCAGCCCGGATAGAGCATGTAGCCGAGCTCAAGAGCAAAGGCGTTCGTCAGCTCGTCGGGAAGGTCGAGGAGAAATGGATCGAGCAGGATTCCATCACCGCTCAGCAACGGAATGGCGAGGCTAGGCACGCCGGCCTGCATCATGGGCATGGTGAAAACCAGGATCGGGCGGCCACTGCGATCACCCAGGTCATGGCTGAAGTCGGCGAGCTCACGGGGCAGACCTCGATCCAAGAGGTCGGACCAACTGTGCTCGCATAGCTCGCTCCATCCGAGCTCTGTGAGCGCGTGACCATCCAGCAGTGCCATCCGTCCGTCCCCAGACCTTTCGTTTCGCAGGTGCTGTCAAATGTCAGTACCCGCCAAATTCAAGTGCAAACACCCATTTTGGGAGTCTCGCTTGGTGCGGAGCTGGCCCGACCGGGTCGGGGTGCCCCGCTCGCCACGAGGCTCCCGTGAGGACTGACCCCGCCGACTCCCCACCTGGTCACCCTGGGAACTGGGATGAAATGTGCCGATTTTCTTCCGTGAAGTCACAGGACTGGCCCGTCCGCTTGCAGAAGGTTGAGGACGAGCCCTGACGAGGGTCGTGAACTCGTGGTGCCGGGTAGGGCGCCAATCACCGTGCGGAGCTCTCATCACTCCATGGCGGACATCACACAGGCGAAGTTCCCATCGTGAGTCACCCGACGGATCTCCTGGGTGACGACGACACACTGCTCCGTCGCCGACGACACGCGGCGCTTGCAGCTCAGGTGGTGGGCGACGCAGAGATGGTGCCGGGTTCGGTGCAGGAGCACGAGTCCTCCGTGCCGCCGGCGGCAGTACGGAGGGGTCTCCTTTTCTATTCGGCTGTCCTGACGGCTATCGGCTCGTGTGTCGCCTTCGGGGCCCTCCGGAGCCCGATCACCACCGCCGCCCTCACGAGCGGCGCCGCTGCATCGGATCTCACGGCTCCCTTGCCGCCTCCTCCGAGCCCGCCGACGACGGTCACACCTCCGACAACGGCCCCGCCTCCACCGCCTCCCCCTCCGACTTCTCCGCCCACCTGGGCGCCGCCGCGGGTCGTCCCAAAGCGCGCACCGATCCGCGCCAGCGCCGCCTCTAGTACTGCCAGCCTGGCCAGCATCTGGGCCTGCATACGGCAGAAGGAGTCCGGGGGCAACTATGCCGAGAACACCGGCAACGGGTACTACGGGGCCTACCAATTCGATCTCGGAACCTGGCAGAGCCTCGGTTATCCCGGCCGGCCGGATCAGGCGCCGCCCGCGGAACAGGATGCCGCGGCCCAGAAGCTCCATTCGGAGCGAGGCTTCGGACCGTGGGCCAATACCGCCCGCATGTGTGGAGCATAGGGCGAGCTGCCCGGCTCCGGGGGTGCCCCGCGATTGATCTGGCGCCCGGCCCTGGAGGCGCCTCGCCTCGTGCCGGCGCAGGCGCGAGCTCAGCGAGCTAGGCGCGGGAGTGTTCGGCGCAGCGGTCCTTGCCCTCGTTGTCGGTGGTCCATCCCCCACCCGCCGCCCACCTGCGGACAACCATTTCGGGAGGTTCGTCAGAGCTGCCTGACGTACCTGACCTTGGCATGGCGGCAACCACGCCGCAGGTGTCACACCTGATCCCGTTGAGGCCCTCGACGGTCAACGCCCTAGAGCCCCAGCCGTCGCAGGAGACGGGCGGTGGTCCGGTTGGTGCGCCGGTACACGTCTCGCCGTACCGTCCGCTTGGCGAGCGCCTCAGGGCCCTTCTCGGCCGCCTCGACATTCCCCAGGTCGCGCGCCGCTCGGTACAGCTGGGAGCGGAGACGGGATCGTGCCATGGCGGCAGTTTGCCGCTGGACCCTGACGGTTTGCTTACTAGATGCTGACTGGTTCCTGACGGTTTTCCTTGACAGGCCGTGGCGTGGGATCCCTAGCCTATTTCCGTCCTTGGCCTAGTCTCACCCTGCCAGATACTGGGATCGATAGCCCCGCCGGGACCCAGGAGGTATTGAGATCGTGCAGCCAGAGACTTCCAATCCCTACCCGGTCGACTTGTCAGTCGACTATGAAGACGCCCCGCGCAACCGCCTGACAGTGGGCTTTCGGGTCTTCACGGCCCTACCCGTCCTGGTCGTGCTCTCCTTGTTGGGCAGTGGACAGATCCACGTCGGCTACGGGTCGAGCTTTGGTGCGGGCGGCGTCATCTTCCTGCCCACGCTGCTAATGCTGCTGTTCCGGCGCAAGTATCCGGGTTGGTGGTTCGACTTCAACCTCAACATGGTCAGGTTCGGCAGCCGGGTCTTCGCCTATCTCCTGATACTGCGAGACGAGTACCCCTCAACCGACGAAGAGCAGGCTGTGCACATCGAGCTCCCTGACCCTCAAGGCGGCGGTGCGCTCAATCGATGGCTACCTCTGGTCAAGTGGTTCCTGGCCATCCCGCACTACATCGTGCTCTTCTTCCTGTACATCGCCGGCATCGTCCTCAGCCTGATCGGCTGGTTCGTGGTGCTCTTTACCGGCCGCTATCCCCGGTCCTTCCATGACTTCGTGGTCGGCCTCATGCGGTGGTCCATCCGGGTTCAGGCCTACACGACGGTACTTGTCACGGACAGATATCCGCCCTTCCAGCTCAGACCATGAGGCTCGCGCCCCCCGGGAGGTCGACCTCCTGAGAACGGCATCCTGGTCGGGATGTCTGCCCACCCACCACGCACCTGGACCCTCGCACCCACACCTCCACGTCGGCTTCACCGAGCGTGCACCGTCGCTGGGAGTTAGCGTGACGCGTGGCGTCGACGGGACGCCACGCAGCGAACAGGGGGTATGGGACCATGAAATACCTGGTGTCATGGATCACTCGGAGCGGCGCCTCAGCCGCAGATAACGAAGCGGCAGTGGCCCGCGTCCTCGAGGTCTACAGCAAGTGGACGCCCCCGTCTGACGAGACGTTTCACGAGTTCCTCGGCCGACTCGACGGCCGAGGCGGATACTCCATCGTAGAGACCGACAATCCCGAATCCCTGGGCGAGGGTCCGGCGAAGTTCGGTGCATACTTCGACTTTGAGATTGTCCCGGTGGCCGACATCGCCGACACAGTCCGCCTCCTTGCCGAAGGGATAGATTTCCGCAAGACCAAGTAGCTACGAGTACGCCGCTCGTCGCCGTGGTCCTTCCACCACGATGGTGTGCTACCGAGGTGTCGCTTCCTCGTCGGCTCGCCCAGGGCTAGCCCGATGGTTCGGGCCCGGTTCAGGTGGAGACGGCGTGCGATGGGGACGGATGCTTCGGCTCGTAGAGCCCAACTGTTCCTCCTCCGGGGAGCTGGATCTTGGTCACCGAACCCCACCGTGCTTCTTCGACTTCCGAACACCTGACGCCCTTGCTGCCGAGCGTCTGTATCTCCGCGCTGAGATCGTCGCACATGAGATAGAGCTCGTCCGAGCCGTCTACGTCGGTGGGATGGACAGCCAGCTCTCCTGGAGGCAGCCCGAAGATCAGCCAATCGTGGCCGGCATCAACGGACGGGAAACCGAGGATGTCCCGGAAGAAGGCCCGATCCGCCGCGGCATCCCGGCTGTACACAATCAGATGTGCACCGAAGATCATGAACCGGCTCCCATCACTCGATTGTCTCGGAGTCTCGCATGACATTATGTAGGAAGCGATGTGGGCCGCTGGCGGCGGCACCGGAGAGCTGATCGTCAGGCCGTGAGCACCTTTGGGTGGCACCACGGTCGGATGTGACGGTGGTGGCTATGGCGCGGTCGCCACCAGGTCGAACTCGTTGCCTTCGGGGTCCGCGAACGTTCTCCATCGAGTACCGCCCTGCTCGACGTCGTTCAACTTCACGGCACCAAGCTTGCCATGGTGCATCTCCGTGTCTCTGTGCAGCTCGCTGGGAGCTAGATGGCGGTGCGGCCGCCGTCGGCGGCGACGATGGCGCCGGTGACGTAGCTGGCTCGGGGTGAGGCGAGGAACGCGACGACCTCGGCGATCTCGTCGGGCTGGGCGGCCCGGTTGAGCGCGGTGGTGGCGCCAAGGCTGTCGAAGAGTTGGCGTCCTTCGGGCCGGGTGTAGATGGGACCTGGGGCAACGGCGTTAACCCGCACGCCCCTGGGGCTGTACTCGGCCGTCCAGCCCTGGGTCAGCGATGCAAGAGCCGCCTTGGTTGCTCCGTAGGCGGCGCCTCCGGGCAATCCGATGCGCCCAGCCATGCTGCTGATGTTGATGATGCTGCCAGTGCCTTTGGCCGCCATGGCCGGGGCGAACGCGCCGACGAGAAGGTACGGCGCTCGGACGTTGCTGGCGAACATGGCGTCGAAGTCGTCGACGGTGGTCTCCTCGGTCGGTCCGTAAACGGCGTGCCCGGCGTTGTTCACCAGGACGTCGACCTCGCCAGCCTCTTTGGCAAGGCGCTGGATGTCCGCGGGGTCACTGAGATCGGCGGCGATGAATGAGGCTCGACCTCCCGCTGCTTCGATCTGTTCAACAACGGCGGCGCCTCGAGTGTCGTCCCGTCCGACAACGATGACGCTCATGCCGTCGCGAGCGAGCTGCACGGCGACTTCCCTGCCCAGGCCGGAGGTCGCCCCCGTAACGAGAGCGGTAAGGGACTGTCTTGAGACGGCGGGATCTGACATGGGGCTCCCTTTGGGATATTGAACAGGACGGTCTGTTTACCGCCTACTATACAGACCGTTCTGGTAAAGTCAATCTCATGGCCACAGAATCAGTCGTCGAGCGGGCCTCGGCTCGCGAGCGGCTGCTGGTCGCTGCCAGCGAGCTTTTTTATGAGGAGGGTGTGCACACGGTCGGCGTCGATCGGATCGTCGAGCGCGCGGGCGTGGCGAAGGCGACGCTCTATTCCTTGTTCGGGAACAAGGATGGATTGGTTCGGGCCTACCTGGTGGCGCGCCACGACCGCACCCGCGAGCGCATGATGCAAGAGCTCGCCGCTCGCTTCGAGACCCCACGTGATCGTCTGCTCGGGATCTTCGAAGTCCAAGGCCTATCGTTCATCGAACCGGGCTTCCGTGGCTGCGCCTTCGTCAGTGCGAACGCGGAGTCATCGCCAGGAAGCAGCGTCGAGGAAGTCACGGAGGACTATCGCAATTGGGTTCGCTCGCTGTTCTTTGACAGTGCCAAGGAGGCGGGGGCGACCGACCCCGAGCACCTCGCCCGACAACTTGTCCTGCTCTACGACGGCGCCGGGATCTCCGCCTGGATGGACCACGACGCGAACGTTGCCGAAGCTGCACAGACCGTCGCCGCCGCCCTGATCGACTCCGCTGTTCCCGATGACGCGAGGCCGGTCGGGCGCAAGTCGCCGCTTCGCTCTCGACGGCCAGCGGATCGACACGCGAAGTAGTGATCAGGGTCTGCATCGTTCCGAACGACGACGGCGACGTTTCACTGCACCCCGCCCTCCCCCAATGCGCGTTGCTATCCCTCGAGATACTCTGCGAGCTTCACCAAGGAGGAGACCATGCCTTCGGAGTGATCGTCCGCTGAGATGCCATCGGGGACATTGTCAGCAATGATGTCGACGCGCGTTTCTCCATCGACTGCCATGACCTCCCACGTCATGGTCATCGTGCCGGCGTAGGCGGGATCGTCGGAAACGAAGTCCACCGCTTGCACCACACGCACGCCGGGGACGAGGTCGATGTATTTTGCCTCGACGATATCGGTGTCCCCAGTGGCCTTGCCCTGTGAGACAGAGGCGTCGGCGTAGGTCAACACCATTCGATAGGACCCGCCGGGACGCGGATCAAATCGTTCGAAGGCCCCCGTCATTCCTCCTGGCGGAAGCCATGCTGTCAGGGCGTCGGGATCGACAAAGGCCGCATAGACCCGCTCACACGAGGCGGCGATCATCCGAGAAGCTGTGTCTGTGCGAGGCATCCCATGATGATACGGGCGCGAAGATCCCGCAGCGGCGGGACCGTGGCTACCTTAAACCACCAGGTGCTCGTTGGCTTTCGGACTCTGCATGTTCTCTGCGATGCGAGCCTGCTCCTCTTCGGATGGCTCGGTTGTCCGCAACAGGACCGGAGCCAAGACCAGGCCCGCCAGAACGCACCCAGCGGCAATGTAGAGCGCCAAGTGGTAGCCGGACGTCAACGAGCCCACGAGGGGATGGCCGCCAGCGACCAATGACCGGGTCCGGCTGGTGGCGATCGTGCTCAGCACGGCTAGGCCGACGGCGCCGGCCAGCTGCTGGGAGACGTTGACGACGCCCGAGCCCAACCCGGCATCGGCGTTGGGGATCTCCGACATTGCGATCTGCAGCAAGGGCATGAACGACGCGCCGGCGCCCACGCCCAACAAGAGGAAGGGGAAGAAGATCTGGGGGAAGTAGCTCGCGTGCTCACCGGCCAGGGCGAGCAGGATCAGGCCGGCAGCAGTAAGGACCAGGGCCGGGTACATCACCGGTTTGGGGCCAAAGCGGTTGATCAGTCGGGCTGTGATGCCGGCCGACATGGCCGCCATGACGACTACCTGGGGGACGAAAGCCAAACCTGTACGGATAGGGCTGTAGCCCAGCACGTGCTCGAGGTAGAGCGCGCCGATGAAGAAGGTCGAGAACATGCCGGTGATGATGCAGCCGCGAATCACGCTCGAACCGGTCAGGGTGCGCAGCCTCAGGATGCGCAGCGGCATGATCGGGTTGGCGAGCCGCGACTCCAAAACGATGAAGCCGGCGAACAGCCCTACGGCGATGCCGAGCGAGGCCAGCGTGTGCGGCGACGCCCAGCCGTCGCTCGATGCCGTGACGATCCCGTAGATGCCGATCATCAGGGACAGGGTCACCAGCACCGAACCGACGACATCGACCCCCTGTCTGATGCCAAGGCCGACGTTCTCCACCACGAGAATGCGGCCGAGGATCAGGGTGGCGATGCCAATAGGCACATTCACGAGGAAGATCCAGTGCCAGCTCAATGCCTGGGTCAGCACGCCGCCGGCCAGCAGGCCGACGGAGCCGCCACCCACAGCGACGAAGACGTAGGCGCTCATGGCCTTGGCCCGCTCGACCGGGCTGGGGAACTCCGTCACGATGATGGCGACGATTACCGAGGCGGACAATGCCCCACCGATGCCCTGGACGAAGCGCGCCGTCACCAGCATGGCCTGGCTATCGGCCGATCCGCAGGCGATGGACGCGAGGGTGAACAGCGTCACCCCGACCAGGAACACCTTCTTGCGGCCGATGAGATCGCCCAGGCGACCGGCCATGAGGAGGAAGCTGCCGAAGGAGATGAGGTAGGCGTCCACCACCCAAGTCAGGCCCGACTGGCTGAAGTGGAGGCTGCGCTGGACCGCCGGGAGCGCCACATTGACGATGGAGGCATCGAGCGCATTCATGAGCATGGCCAGGCAGACGACAACCAGGGCTATCCAGCGCCGGCGGTCGCCGATGGGCCGGGGAATGGTCACCGTGGTGGGGATAGTCATGATTTCGGGACTATCCTAGCGAGGTGATCGACCCGGTCCGGCGGTTAGGATCTGGGTCGTGAACGCTCGGTCAACCGCTTCGCCCACCACTGGGACGATCGTGCTCCTCACCCGACTTGCGCGGGCTGTCTACCTGCGCAGCTCGATGGAGCTGGTCGGCATGAACCTCAAGAACATGGTGGTCCTCGCATATTTGCGCGACCACCCGGGGGTGTCGCAGCAGGGCATGACCGAGGACCTCTCCATGGACTCCAACACAGGCGTGCTTGTGCTCAACGACCTCGAGGACCTGGAGTTCGTGGAGCGCCGGCGGGATCCGGCCGACCGCCGGCGCCACATCGTCGACATCACGGACGCCGGGCTGGAAGCCTTGGAGCGGGCGGAGGTGGCCCAGGGGAGCATCGAGAACGAGATCCTCGGTGGGCTCAGCGAATCAGAGCGGGCGACGTTTCGCGCCTTGCTGGTGAAGGCACTGGACGACCACCTGCCTCGAGCAGGGGAGGACTGAAAAAGACAGACGGCGTTTGTCTGTCTCCCAGTATCTCGAAAAAAGCCCTGTCGACCCGTCGCGGTCGCTCCCCTACTGGGACGGCGCGGCGTCGCCGTATTCGTCGTGCCAGCGCCACCACGCGTACGGTGGGCTTTGGGGGTAGCCCTCGGGCGACTCCTCCCACTCCTCCTGGCGTCCGAGCGCGGTCAGGTCGAGGTAGCTCCAGGTACTCCCCATTGCTTCGTCGCCGCGGTTGTTGACGAAGTAGGTGCGAAACACACCGTCGCCGTCGCGGATGAACGCGTTCGTGCCGTGCCATTCGTCCACGCCGAAGTCGGTGGCGAAGCGATCGGTCATGGTGTACCAGGGCATCGTCCATCCCATCCGCGCCTTCACGCGCTCGATGTCTTGCTGCGGCGAGGGCGAGGCGAAGGCCAGCGTGGTGTCGCGGGCGTTCAGATGGGCGACGTGGGCGACCTGGTCGGCTACCAGTGAGCAGCCGACGCAGGCATGGTCGGGCCAGCCGTACACGCCGGGTTCGAAGAAGGCGCGGTAGACGATCAGCTGGCGGCGGCCCTCGAACAGGTCGAGGAGGCTTGCTCTTCCTCTGGGGCCGTCGAACTCGTACTTCTTCTCAATAGCAACCCACGGCATGCGGCGACGCTCAGCGGCCAACGCGTCGCGGGCGCGAGTCAGTTCCTTCTCCTTCACGAGAAGTTGCTGGCGCGCAGCCTCCCACTCCCCTGGTGACACGATCGGGCGGGTTTTCATGACGAGTTCCCCACCGTCGGGTTCGGGTGGTCGATCATTGGTTCTCCTTCTTGTGATTACAACAGCCTGACGTGGTCCGTCCGGTGCCCATGACTACGCTGCCTCCACGGCCGCCGCATTCTGGCGCTCGAGCGCCTTCGCCGCACCGCTGCGCCAGCTCTCAGCCATGGTCTCCGACATGGGATCGGGGAAGATGTCATCCTCCTGGTTCTCGACTCCGTCGAAGATAGCTTGGGCGACGGACTCCGGAGAGGCCTTTGGTATGTCGAAGCCTCGGGTCATATCCGTGTCCGTGGGGCCGGTCAGGACTGCATGAACCCTCACCCCCCGTCCGGCCAACAGGGCGCGCAGCGATTGCGTCAGGTTGAACGCGGCCGCCTTTGAGATCGCGTAGGCCGGAGTGAGCGGCAACGGAGCCAAGGCCATCGTCGACACATTGTTGACGATGGCTCCCCGAGAACGAATCAGCAACGGCAGAAAAGCCTGGGTCACCCCGTATGTGCCGAAAAAGTTCACGGCGAGGTGTCGTTCGAGCACGGAACGGTCGCTCAGGTCATCATAGAGTGCCACACCGGCGTTGTTGACGAGGACATCGAGCGACTCGACTTCCTCCACAGCTCGCTCGATCTGCGGCGCGCTGGTCACGTCCAGGGTCAAGGGCATGATGCGCCCATCCGAGTGGTCCAAGGGCTCGCGCGTACCGGCATACACGCGCCTGGCGTCTCGCCTCAATGCTTCCTCGACCAGCGCTCGACCGATGCCTCGATTGGCCCCGGTCACCAGAACTGCTTTGTCCGCGATTGTCGCCATGATGACGATCTCCTCCTGTTCGCCGGTTCGGGCCGGCACTACCTATGAGACGAACGGCAAGAGGCTGAATGGACCGCTCCGCGGGAAAACGCCGACATGTCGGCAACCCTTCGGCCGACAATGGGAAGGGTGCGCTCCCTGGTCCAGATGGTCTTGCGACCCCCACATCCACACCGGCAGGAACACTGTGACCCTGCCTGTGGGTGGGTGACCAGTGCTGCCGTCGGGAGCTGGCGCCTGTCGAGGTCGTTGAGCACCCCGTCGCTCCAGGATCGGTGCGTCGACCGTGCTGCTACGAGCCTCCCGAGGAATACGCGCCCAACCGGCGGGCGAGGAGGCGCTGCTCTGGCCCCGATGGGGCGAGGTCGGCCGCGCGTTGAAGCTCCTCACGCGCTTTCTGGATGCGGTCGAGTCGACGAAGGGCGTCAGCTCGGGCTGCGTGCCAAAGATGCGATCTAGACAGGCTGGCTATGGCATCGAGGGCGGCCAGCCCTGCCAGCGGGCCGTCCCGCTCGCACACGGCCACGGCCCGGTTGAGCGCCACAGCCGGATTTGCCGTGGTCCTCGAGAGGAGGTCGTAGAGGCCTACAATGCGGTCCCAGTCCGTGTCGGCCCACCTGTGTGCTGTGGAGTGGCAGGCCGCCAAGTGCGCCTGCAACTGGTAGGGCCCAGCGACCCCTCCTGACCAGCGGACCGCATCCGCCAGCCTCTGCGACCCCTCCGCGATGGCCGCCCTGTCCCAGAGCGAGCGGTCCTGGTCGGCAAGGAGCACCGGGTCGCCGACCGCGTCCACCCGAGCCGGGCGGCGGGCGCCGGTGAGGAGCAGCAACGCCAGCAGAGAGAGCACCTCGGCTTCGTCGGGCATGAGCTCGACCAGCAACCGGGCCAACCGCAAGGCCTCGACCTCGAGGTCGACCCGCACGACGTCGTCGCCCCCACTCGGGGCGTGGGCCTCGGTGGCGATGAGGTAGACCACTGCGAGTACGGCGGGCAGTCGCTCGGGAAGCTCGGAGTCGGAGGGAACGCGGTAGGGAATCCGGGCGGTTGCGATCTTCTGCTTGGCGCGGGTGATGCGCTTGGCCAGGGTGGCCTCGGGCACCAGGAACACCCGTGCGATCGCGGTCACCTCGAGGCCGGCGAGGGTGCGCAGGGCCAGTGCCACCTGCGCCTCGCGACCAAGTGCCGGGTGACAGCAGGTGAACACCAGGCGCAGCAGATCATCCCGAACCACGCTCTCGGGCTCGAGCACCTCGATCGCCTCCTCCGCAGGGTCCATCGGCCCCGGTCTCCAGGTTGACTCGGCGGCCGTCTCCCTGTCCGGCCGGCCA
The DNA here is from genome assembly GCA_036270875.1 of Acidimicrobiales bacterium. Classification (NCBI taxonomy): domain Bacteria; kingdom Bacillati; phylum Actinomycetota; class Acidimicrobiia; order Acidimicrobiales; species Acidimicrobiales bacterium. Next base: position 2,520 of record DATBBR010000024.1, on the reverse strand, counting down.
GACTCCCGGCGCAGGGCGTCGAGAGCCTTGTGGCGAGCCGTGACGGTCAACCACGCCCGGGGGTTTTCCGGCACTCCTGTACGCCGCCAAGTCCGCAGGGCTGCGACCGTGGCCTCTTGCACCGCGTCCTCGGCCGTCTGCAGGTCGCCCAAGGTGCGGATCAGGGTCGCCAGCACCCGACTGCCCTCAGCCCGGATCGTCTCGGCCAGGAGTTCCTCGGGGATCACCCTGGGGGTGCGCTGCCCGGGACCGGCGCCACCGGGCGCACCTCGACCTTGCCCCGCCAGGCAGCGGGGAGTTGCGCGGCCCAGCGGATGGCCTCGTCGAGATCTGCCGCCTCCAGCAACACGAAGCCCCCGAGCACCTCTTTGGCCTCGGCGTACGGCCCGTCGGTCAACATCACGTCGCCATCTTTACCCCCGGCCACGGTGATCGTTGTGGCCATCGACGGGGGTTCCAAGGCCCGCCCGTACGGCCATGGCCCCTGCAGAATCCCAGCCGCCTCACCAGCCTCGATGGCCTTGCCGTAGGCGGGGGTGAACTCGGCCTCGTCGGGGTCGCTCCAGTACCGTTCCGCATCGAAATACAGCAGCGCTGCATAGCCAGCCATGATCGTCCTTTCCGGGCAGGCGGTGTCTGCCGCTCCATACACACGACGATCGCGCAGACACAGAAAGGACACTTGTATATGCCCAAGGGACGGCGTAGTGGTGCGGTTGTGGTCAATCGTGCGTCACGGCGCAGCCGGGCCGGCTATGCCGAATGACCACACGCCGAAAGCCTGAGGTGGCACAGGCAGCGGACCAGCTGAGCCGAAGGAGGTTCCGGTGCCCAGGAAAGCATCAGGTCCGACGATGGAAGTGCCTCCGGAGGCCGCCGCCGCTATGGGCGCACCCCACAGGGGCTTCCCGGTGTTGGCGTCGTAGGCGGCCACGTCGAAGGCCGTCGTGGACGGGGCGAAGACCACTCCGCCGGAATAGGAGGTCGGTGCATAGCTGGGCGCCGAAAGGGCGTCCTGCCAGATGACCGCACCCGTGGCCAGATCCACGGCGTGGAGGGACACCGCCCGACGGGGATCGTTGGCCAGGCTCGTGTCGGCGGTGGCGCCCGGCGGGGTGGCCCCCAGGTCAACGCCGGGGCCGGCAAAGGGCAGGGGTATGGCTGAGGTCATGAATGCTGCGGGCCGGCCGGCGGCCTGTCCGACGGACAGCCCGCCGATTGTGCCCCCAACGGCGCCTACGAGCTGTGGGCTGAGCTGGCCCGCCTGGGAAGGCTCGTCCTTCCAGACCAATCTCCCGCTCCGTTCGTCCACGGCGTACGCGTAGCCGGACTTGCTGGCCTCGATCACCAGCGGGGCGTGCTTGCCGCCGGGCAGGGCCACGTTGTGGACGATGGCGGCGGAGGACCCGAAGTCATCGTCGCCAGTTGCAGAGTCGCTGGGCTGGCCCGTGTCGTATTGGTTGGGAGGCTCGAAGAACGACCACACCCGCTGCCCCGTCTTGGCGTTGACGGCAAAGATTCCAGAGTTGGTCGCAAAGTCATGGGCGGCGATGGCCCCTGTTTGGTCTGCGCAGTTGCCCGTGCCGAACACCACCAGTCCCGCCTGGGTGTCAAGGGCGGGAGAGGACCACACGTCTCCGCAAGCGTTGCCTTGATGATCGTCTCCAAGGCTGTGGACCACGGTGTCGCGCTCGGGCTCGTACTTCCACAAGAGCGCGCCGGTGTAAGCGTTGAACGCCTGTATCCCGGTCACCTGGATGCCAGGAGAGCCGTTGTCATCACTCCCGACGATCACCTCCGGTGGCGACGTGCTCAGATTCACCACGGGCGAGGACTCGATCTCGATGGCACTTGTCGGCTGAGCCGGATCCACGTCGGTGCCCCACACCTTCTTCCCCGTGACAGAGTCGAGCGCATAGAGGGTTCCTCCTCCGCCCACGAAGGCAAGGGGATGGGGGCTTCCTGGCAGGCTGGCCACCTCCGGGGAGGAGGGGAACTCCCCAAACGCCGCCTTGTGCTGGTCGGTGCTGGTGAAGGACCATTTCACCAAGCCGTTGGCGGCCGTGATGGCCCGGAAGCTGCCCGACGAGTCGCCCACGTACACAGTTCCCCCGACTACGGCGGGCTCGGCGGTGACGGCGCCCTGGGTGGGCAGGAACCACCGTGGGGCAAGCCCGGACGCGTTGCCGGCAGTGATGTTGTCGGCGCCCGGACACATGGCGGCCGCTGCGCTGTGGAGCTCGTCGTGGCCGAACTGGGGCCAGGACGCACTGCATGCAGAGGGCGGCGCCGCGTGGGCCGGAGTCATGCCCGCCACAGCGACGACCGGAGCAAGGGGTACAAGTACCAGGAGCGGTAGTCGGAGCGTCGCCTTCATCGGCTCAGCAGTGCGTCGGCGAGACGATCACCTGGCCGGCGCTGTTGGTCACCGGCGAGGACGGGGCCTTGGCCGCACCACCCCCGGCGGCCACCCCGCAGGTCCCGGCGTAGGCGGAGGGAAGCGGGTAGGCCTGGGGCGGC